>PHEM01000552.1 GCA_002842935.1 Alphaproteobacteria bacterium HGW-Alphaproteobacteria-13
CGGGCTATACGCCGGGCGGCGGCGCGCTGTTCTACGTGACGGGCGGCGGCGCCTATGCGCGGCTCGACAACGGGTTCGCGACCACCAATGCCGTCAACAGCTTCGCCGACAACGGCAAGACCAACGGCTGGGGCTATGCGGTCGGCGGCGGTGCCGAGATCATGGTGACGAACGCCATCGGCATCGGTCTGGAATATCTCTACACCGATCTCAAGGACAAGGATTACACCGTCAACGTCGGCGCGGGGACGGCCGATCCCGCGACCAGCCCTTTCCTTCAGGACGGCGCGGGGACCGACATCCGCCGCAGCGACCCGCATTTCCGCACGCACAGCATTCGCGGCACATTGAGCTACCGCTTCTGACCTCTTGGAAGCGTGTGGGAGAGGCGCCGGACCTTGTTTCCGGTGCCTCTTTTCATAGGTTGGAACGAATCCGGTTGGAGCGGCGAGCCTTAATCTGAGCCGCCCGCCCTTCCGTTCGCCCTGAGCTTGTCGAAGGGCTGTTCTTTCTTTCGGCGCCGCAAGAAAAAGGACGGTGCTTCGACAAGCTCAGCACAAACGGTTCATATTTACGGCTCGATGTCCGTGTGATCGCAGATCATGGCTTGCTGCTCGAGGCCCCCGATGGCGCGGGGAAGATTGCGAAATTGCCGTTCGCGCTGCTGACGAGGCGGTCGTTCTGATAGAGCTTCGCCTCGATGTTCGCGATGCGTTTGCCGCGATGCACGATCGCCGCTTCGCAGGTCAGCCGCCCTTCGCCGATGCGGACATGATAGTTGAACTTGATCTCCAGCGTCGCGCACCACTGGTCGTCCGGAAGCACGCTCGTCAGCGCGCCGCCCATCGCGGTATCGGCCAGCGAATAGGCGACTCCGCCATGCGCCGCGCCTTGCGGACTGAAATGCTGCCGGGCGTTGACGTCGATCGCCATCAGGCACCGGCCGTCGCCGCGCTCGATCATCTCGAAGCCGAGCGCGCGCGCAAATTCGAAATCCTGCCCGAACGGTCTCACCGGACGTCCCTTAACGGACTCGCGGTCCTCCGAACGGCGGGGGCGGAGGGGGGCGGCGCGTGCCGCGCGGCAGCTGCGCCTGATAGGCCCGGCCGCAATGCTCGACGCAATAGGGAAAGCCGGGGTTCACGGCTTGACCGCAGAAATGGAAATCGGGTTCGCCGGGATGCCCCATCGGCCAGCGGCAGATGCGGTCGTTGAGGTCGAGCAGGCTGGTCTTGCCGGCGATTTCCGGGCTGGGCTTCGCGGGGACCAGGCGGCGCGGCGGCGCGGGCGGGATCGGCGCCTGCTGGTCGCCGGGACCCTGGCGGATGAAGCCGCCGGGACCGATCGACACGATGCGCGGGGCGTCGGGCTTTGGCGCGGCTTCGGCGGCGGGGGTCGCTGCGGCAGGCGCTT
>PHEM01000088.1 GCA_002842935.1 Alphaproteobacteria bacterium HGW-Alphaproteobacteria-13
GTCCTCATCAATTCGCCGCCGCGAACTCGCGCAGCATATGCTTGGCGATCTGAAGCTGCAAAATCTGCGTCGTGCCTTCATAGATGCGATAGATGCGCGCATCGCGGAAGAAGCGCTCGGCATCATATTCGGCGAGATAGCCCGCGCCGCCGTAAATCTGCACCACCCGGTCAACCACCCGGCCGCACATTTCCGAGGCGAACACCTTGAACGCGGCGGCTTTGACGAGGATATTCTCGCCCCGGTCGGCGCGCGCGGTGACATCCGCCATCATGCTTTCCGCAGCGTAGATTTCGATCTCGCTGTCAGCCAGCATCTGCTGGATCAGCTGGAAATTGGCGATCGGCTCGCCGAACGCCTTGCGCTCGGTCGCATAGCGCACGGCGCTGTCGAGCGCGCGGCGGGCATAGGCGGTGGCGGCGGCGCCGACCGACATGCGGCCGTTGTCGAGGCTCATCATCGCATAGACGAAGCCCTTGCCCAGCTCGCCGCCCAGCAATGCCTCGCCGCCGACGCGGACATCGTCCATCACGATGTCGGCGATATGGCTGCCCGACTGGCCCATCTTCTTGTCCGACTTACCGATCGACACGCCCGGCGCGTCCATCGGCACGATGAAGGCGGAGACATGGGCGTTCTTGGGCAGATTCTCCTTCGACGTGCGGGCCATGATCAGGCCGACCTTCGCGAAGGGCGCATTGGTGATGTAGCGCTTGGTGCCGTTCAGCACCCAGCCGTTGTCGGTCTGCGTCGCCGTGGTTTGCAGCCCCGCCGAATCCGATCCCGATCCCGGCTCGGTCAGGCCGAAGGCGGCGATCTCGCCCGCCGCGACGCGCGGCAGCCATTCGGCCTTCTGCGCCTCGGTCCCGCCATTCTTCAGCGCCGAGGCGAACATGCCGATGTTGATCGAGATGATCGACCGGAACGCCGGCATCGCATAGCTGATCGTGTGGATGGTGCGGACATATTGGCTGACGTTCATCCCCGCGCCGCCAAATTCCTCCGGGATCGTCAGGCCGAACAGCCCCATGTCGCGCATCTCGGCGAGGATGTCGTCGGGGATGCGGTCGGTCTCGATGATCTCACGCTCTGCGGGGATCAGGCGCTCACGCACATAGCGGTCGAGCTGCTCGATGAACTGGTCGAAGACGTCGGCGTCCATGCCGGGATTGCTCATGGGTCGCTCCTCAGATCGGGTCGTAGGGGAAGATATGCGCCGACACTTCGTCGGCGCGCGCGAAGCTGGAGCGGAAGGCGGGGATCAGCTCGTCGGCGATCGCCGCCGCGCTCCAGCCTTCCAGCTTCGTCATCGAGCGCACCGGGCGCGGTTTCGAGAAGAGGAGGATCTCGTTCTTGCGGACCGAGAAGATCTGGTTCGTCACGTCTTTCGACAGGTCGGACGCGAGATAGGCGACGAGCGGCGCGATCTTGTCGGCCGACATCTCCTGCATCCGGCGCACGCGCTCCTGCTGGTCGGGCGTCTCGGCGGGGATCGAAGAGGTCATGCGGCTCCACGCGAAAGGCGCGATGCAGTTGGAGCGCACGCCGACGCGCGCCATGTCGAGCGCGATCGACTGCGACAGCGCGACGACGCCCAGCTTGGCGGCCGAATAATTAGCCTGGCCGATATTGCCGATAAGCCCGCTGGTCGAAGTGAAGTGGATGAAGCTGCCCGACTGCTGCTCGCGGAAATAGGGCGTCGCGGCCTTGGACACATTGAACACGCCGGTCAGATTGACCTCGATGACGCTTTTCCAGTCTTCATAGCTCATCTTGTGCCAGATGGTGTCGCGCAGGATGCCTGCATTGTTCACTATGGCGTCGATACGGCCGAATTTCGCGACCGCATCCTCGACGATGCTCGCGGCTTCCTTGGGATCGGCGACATTGCCGAAATTGGCGATGGCCTTGCCGCCCGCCGCGACGATGTCGTTCGCGGTGGTCTCGGCCGGGGCCGCGTCGCCGCCGTCGCCCGCCTGCGCGACGCCGGGATCGTTGACGACCACGGCCGCGCCTTCCGCCGCGCAATGCAAGGCGAGTTCACGGCCGATGCCGCGCCCCGCGCCCGTAATCGCGACCACCTTGCCGTCCAGCACGCCCATGTCGCTCTCCTCCTGATGATTCGTATGCATAGCGCGATAATCGCAGAAGCGCAGAATTTCAACATTGAGAATTGCTTTTCATAATGTTGAAAACTAGACAGCGGGCATGGCTGGTCCGGTTCGTTCGCTCTCGCAGGGATTTTCCATTCTGCGGCTGCTTGCCGAAACGGCGCCGCTGTCGCTGTCCGACATCGCGCGGCGGCTGGCGCTCAGCCCGTCGAGCACGCTCAACCTGATGCGGACGCTGGTCGCCGAAGGGGCGGTCGAGCGCGACGCGCGAAGCAAGCATTATCGGCTCGCCCCCGCCTGGGCCGCGTCGGACGTGCTGGGCGACGATGGCGAGCGCGACCTTGCCGCGCGCGCGCTGCCGCTGATGGTGCGCCTGGCCGAAGCGTCCGACGCGGCGGTCGGGCTGTGGAAAGTCGCATCGCGCGAACGGATGCGACTCGTCGACCATGCCGAAAGCAAGGCGGGAATGCGCCTGCGCATGGCCGACGCGCAGCGCCAGCCGCTCGGCGGCGGCGCGGTGGGCCGCGCGCTCGCGGCGGCGCAGGGCATCGACGCGGCAGAGCTTGCGCGGCGCTTCGCGCCGGTACGCTGGCAGGCGGAGCTGTCGTTCGCCGATTATGCGGAGCAGGTACGCGACGCGGCGAAGGCGGGCTATGCCGTCGATCGCGGCTTCGCGCATCGCGGCATCGTTACCGTCGCGGTGGCGATCACGGGCGTGCGGCCGGGTTTCGCCCTGTCGGCGTCGGCCTTCACGGCGTCGCGCGACAAGGCGGATGTTGCGGCGCTGGGGGCGGCGCTGTGCGACGTGCGCGAGGCGCTGGTCAGGGGATGATGCGCCCCTCGTCGCGCCGGGGCATGGGCGCGAGGAACGGCAGCACCAGCGCCGTCAGTACCAGCCACGCCGCCGCCAGCAGGATCGCGGCAGGCAGCGACCAGAGATCGGCGGCGAAGCCGAGCAGCCAGGCGCCGAGCGCCATCGCGCCGAACGTCACGGCCTGATAGATGGACAGGCAGCGCCCCAATATCGCCTCGGGCGAGCGGAACTGCATCGCCACGTTCAGCGTCGTCAACGTCGATACCCAGGCCCCGCCCGCGACGAAGGCCGCCGCCATCACCCCCGGCGCGCTATGGGCCAGCGCGACGGGCAGCAGCGCGGCGGCAAAGACCAGCGCGGCGACGCTGACCAGCCGGTCGCTGCCCCAGCGGCGGCGCGCCTCGCCGACCCACAGCGCGGCAAAGATCGAACCCGCGCCAAAGGCGCCGAGGCACAGGCCATAGACGGTCTCCGTCCCGTGCAGCCGATCGCGGACCAGCGACGGCAGCAGCGCCTGGAAGCCCATGGCGCCCAGGCCGAAGGCAAAGCCGCGGATCAGCACGCGCCGGACCGGGTTCGACTGCATGCAAAAGCGGATGCCGTCGCCGATCGCCGCCAGCATCGGCGTGCGGGCCGGTGCGGCGACTTCGGGATGCCAGCGCAGCAGCACGACGATCAGCGCGACATAGGACAGGGCGTTGAGGGCAAAGGCGGTCGCGGGTCCGGAAAAGGAGATGATCAGCCCGCCCAGCGCCGGGCCGACGCTGCGCGCGAGGTTGAAGGCGATGGTGTTGAGCGCGATCGCCTGCGGCAAGTCGCGCGCGCCGACCTGAAGGCGCACCGAGGCCTGCCACGCCGGGGCGTTGAGCGCGGTGCCGCAGCCTACCGCCAGCGTGAAGAACAGCAGCAGCAGCGGGCCGATCGCCCCCATCCATGTCGTCACCGTCAGCGCGGCGGAAACGATCAGCATCCCGGTCTGCGCCGCCAGCATCACGCGGCGGCGGTCGAAATTGTCGGCGATGGCGCCCGCGAAGATGCCCAGCAGCATGATCGGGATCGTCGCCCCCGCCTGCACGAGCGCGATCAGCAAGTGCGAGCGCGTCAGTTCGGTCATCAGCCAGGCGGCGCCGACCGACTGGATCATCGATCCCATGTTCGACGCCAGATTGGCGATCCAGATCGCGCGAAACGCCGGGTAGCGAAAGGGGGCGAGGGCCGGGGGTCCGGCCGGACCCGCAGGGGGCGTGTCGGGAGTCACGACAGATCGCGTAGCTTCGTGCAAACGGGTCCGCAAGCTGCCCGAGCGATCCGCGCCATTTCCCCGAGCGAAGACGAGGGGGTTGGCTTCGTCTTCGCCCGGGGATGCGGGGTCTCGATTTCCAAACCTGGCACGACGAAATAATCGTGCGCGACCCACTGGCGCGCTTGGGTTCGACTGGTTACATGGGCCGCCACCGAACGAATCGCGCGTGCCGCTTCCCGCCGCGAAGCAGGCGCCGCCCGCAGGAAGAAAGTGGCAGCATGGAAATCATCACCGGCCTGACCTTCGACGACGTGCTGCTGGTGCCCGGCCCTTCGGACATCCTGCCGTCGCAGACGGTCCTGGCGACGCAGTTGACCGGTGAAATCAGTCTCAACATCCCGATCCTCTCGTCCGCCATGGACACGGTGACGGAAGCCGACATGGCGATATTGATGGCGCAGATCGGCGGCATCGGCGTCCTCCACCGCAATCTGACGGTCGAGGAACAGGCGGCGGCGGTGCGGCAGGTCAAGCGCTTCGAAAGCGGGATGATCGTCAACCCGATCACCATCACCCCCGACGCGCCGCTGTCCGACGCGACGGCGCTGATGGCGCAGCACCGCATTTCGGGCATCCCCGTGGTCGAGCAGGGCGGGAAGCTGGTCGGCATCCTCACCCACCGCGACGTGCGGTTCGCCGACAATCCGGGCCAGCCGGTGCGCGAGTTGATGACCGCCGAAAATCTTGCCACCGTCCGCCCTGGCGTCGGGCAGGACGAGGCGCGCAAGCTGCTTCACCAGCGCCGCATCGAAAAGCTGCTGGTCGTTGATGACGCCTATCGCTGCATCGGCCTGATCACCGTCAAGGACATGGAAAAGGCCGTGAACTTCCCCGATGCGACCAAGGACGGCAGCGGCCGGCTGCGCGTCGCGGCGGCGACCAGCACCGGCGACACGGGCGTGGAGCGGGCCGAGGCGCTGCTCGACGCCGAATGCGACCTGATCGTCGTCGACACCGCGCACGGCCACAGCAAGATGGTCGCGGCGACGGTCGAGAAGATCAAGAAGCTGTCGAACCGTGTCCAGATCCTCGCGGGCAATGTCGCGACGGGCGACGCGACCCGCGCGCTGATCGACGCGGGCGCGGACGGCGTGAAGGTCGGCATCGGTCCGGGTTCGATCTGCACCACGCGCATCGTCGCGGGCGTCGGCGTGCCACAGCTGACCGCGATTCTCGACAGCGTCGAGGCGGCGGCGAAACAGAATATTCCCGTCATCGCCGACGGCGGCCTGCGCACATCGGGCGACATCGCCAAGGCGCTGGCGGCGGGCGCGTCGAGCGTGATGGTCGGCTCGCTGCTCGCGGGCACGGCGGAGGCGCCGGGCGAGACCTTCCTCTATCAGGGCCGCACCTATAAAAGCTATCGCGGCATGGGCAGCGTCGGCGCGATGGCGCGCGGCTCGGCCGACCGTTATTTCCAGCAGGACATCAAGGATCAGATGAAGCTCGTCCCCGAAGGGATCGAGGGGCAGGTGCCGTTCAAGGGTCCGGCGAAGGACGTGATTCACCAGCTCGTCGGCGGCGTGAAGGCGGCGATGGGCTATACCGGCAGCCGCACGCTGGAGGATTTCCGCGAGCGCGCCAAGTTCGTGCGCATCACCAACGCGGGCCTGCGCGAAAGCCATGTCCACGACGTGTCGATCACGCGCGAGGCGCCGAATTACCCGGCGGGGTGAGAGTGAGCTTGGGTTCCAGACCCCTCCCGCAAGCGGGAGGGGCAGTGAGACTTGCGAACTTGTTCGCTAGTCGCAACGGGGTGGGCCAATCAAAGAACCCGTTGCGACTGGAGCAAAACGCCCGAAATCTGAATCCCCGTATTCCCGAGCGAAGACGAGGGGCTTGTTCGAGCGGAGCGAGAACCGCAGCGTCGTCGCCTCGACTTCGCTCGGCCATGCCCCTCGTCTTCGCTCGGGGATGCGGTTCAGATTTAAGGCACGGCGTCCTGGCAGCGAACAAGTTCGCAAGTCTTACTGTCGCTTGCGGGAGAGGGAGGGTTTCGTGACCCCCGCCGCGCGCCTTCAGACCGCGATCGAAATCCTCGACGCCATCGCCGCCGCCGCGCGTGAGGGCGGGCCGCCCGCCGACGCGATCGTGGCAGAGGCGATGCGCGCGCGCCGCTATGCCGGGTCGAAGGACCGCCGCGCGATCCGTACCCATGTCTATGACGCGATCCGCGCCGTGCGCTCGGCGCCGGTTTCGGGGCGCGCGGCGATGCTGGTGCTTGCCGACGCCGATCCGGCGCTGGCGGCCCTGTTCGACGGCTCGCCCTATGGTCCCGCACCGGTCGCCGCCGACGAGCCGCGCGCCGAAACCGGGCTTGCCGCGCCCGCGCTGATCGCCCTGTTCGACTCGCTCGTCGACGCGGACGAAGACGGCGCGGCGATGCTGGCGCGCGCGCCGCTCGACCTGCGCGCCAACCGCATCCGGTCCAGCCGCGACGAGCTTGCCGCGCTGTTCCCCGAGGGCGAAGCGATCGCGGGTCTCGCCGACGGCTGGCGCCTGCCGCCGGAAACCGCCGCCGCGCAGCATGCCGCCCATGCCGAGGGCCGCTTTGAGGTTCAGGACGCCGCGAGCCAATTGGCCTCGGCCGCGCTCGACGCCGCGCCGGGCATGGCGATCGTCGACCTGTGCGCGGGCGGAGGCGGCAAGGCGCTCGCCATCGCCTCCGCGACCGGGAATGCGGCCGATATCCTCGCCTGCGATATCAACCGCGCGCGGCTGCGTCAGCTGGACCCGCGCGCGACACGCGCCGGGGCGACACGCATCGCGACGCGGCTGCTCGACCCCGGCAAGGAAGCGGCGATGCTGGCGGACTGGCGCGGGCGTGCGACCCGTGTGTTCGTCGACGCGCCCTGCTCGGGCAGCGGGACGTGGCGGCGCAGTCCCGAATTGCGCTGGCGGCTGACGCCCGCGCGTCTCGACCGCCATGTTGCCGATCAGGCGCGGCTGATCGACATGGGCGCCGATCTGGTGGCGCCGGGAGGCAAGCTCCTTTATGCCGTCTGCTCCATCATCGCGCGCGAGGGGCGGGTTCAAGTGGACGATTTTCTGGCCCGGCATCCCGGCTGGACGGCGGATGCGGACATGTTGCCCGGCGGCATCGGCCGGGCCGCGGGCGCGGGCTATCTGCTGACGCCGGGGCATGACGGCTGCGACGGCTTTTTCCTCGCGCGGCTGTCGGCGCCATGTTAGGCTCCGCCCGCATGACCAGATGGGAGAATGTGATGCGCGTCAGTTTCCTGGCCCTGGCGGCGGGTTTCGTCCTTGCCAGCCTGCCGACCGCGTCCGATGCGCAGCGCGCGGACAATGACATTCTGCCGCAGTCGGTCGCCTTGCAGAGTGAAGGACATCGCGCGCAGGACGCGGGCGACCTGAACCTCGCCATCGATTATTATGAATCGGCGCTCGCCGCCGATCCGCGCAACCGCTCCGCGATCATCGCGCTGGCGCAAATCGCGCGCGCACAGGCGCTGCCGGGCAAGGCGATCGCGCTCTATCGCGAGGCGCTGTTGCTCGAACCGCACGACATCGTGGCGTTGACGGGGCAGGGCGAGGCGTTGGCCGACAAGGGCGCGATCGAGATGGCGCGCGAAAAACTGGCCGAGGCACAGCGCGTCTGCACCGACGAATGCCCGCAGGTCGCGGCGCTGGAAAAGACGATTGCGGCGAGCGACGCCAAGCGCTTCGTCGCGGCGGAGGCGGTTGCGCCGAAGCCCGTGGCGACGGTGGGCGGAGAAACGGGACGGAATTGACGCGCGATAGGCTTTCCGTCGGTCTTAGAGCACGATCATCTTAGCTTGATAGAGGCGTGTACTCCCGCGAAGGCGGGAGTCCATCTCCGGTCGGCGCCATCTTGAACCAGCAGGAGATGGGTCCCCGCCTTCGCGGGGACACACAAGGGTTTCATTCAAAGTCGATCACGCCCTAAACCCCGCCCGTCTCGCTTCCCTCGCAGGATATGACCTCGACGATCGTGTCGCCCGCTTCCAGCCGCTGCGCCGCCGGTTCCCAGAAGCCGTGCGGCTTGCCGTCGCGATAGACGCGCAGACCCCGCCCGCCGCTCGCCAGTTGATCGAGACCGCGGCCGATTTCCTCGGGGCTGACGGGGCGCTCGCGAAGCTGCACGCGCCCGCCGACGCCCGCCAGGTCGGCCATATAGTCGGCGACATGCTCGCCCTGCGCGCTGCCCGCGAGCAGCAGGCCCGTGAAGCTGACGGGGTTGATGACATTGCTCGCGCCCGCCTGCCGCGCGAGCAGTTCATTGTCCTGCGTGCGGATCACGACGCTGATCGGTACATCGGGGGCAAGGTGACGCACCGTCAGCACGATCAGGATCGACGTGTCGTCGCGCCCCGCCGACACCAGCACCGACTGCGCCTCGGCGATCCGCACGGCCAGCAGCGTCTCGTCGCTCGACGCGTCGCCTTCCAGCACGTTGCAGCCCAGCTTTTCGGCGCTGTTGATGCGTCCGCGCGACGGGTCGATGACGACGATGCAGGCGGGATCGGTGCCGCGCGCGATCAGTTCGCGCACCGCCTCGCCGCCGCTGATGCCGAAGCCCAGCACGACGATATGATTGGACAGCTTTGCCTGGATGCGGGCCATACGCCATTGTTCCCATGTATGCTTGATCAGAAAGCGATAGGCCGTGCCGACGAAGATGAAGAGCACGGCGATGCGGATCGGCGTGACGATCACCGATTCGACCAGCCGCGCCCGGTCCGACACCGGCACGATGTCGCCAAAGCCCGTCGTGGTGACGGAGATCATCGTGAAATAGACGACGTCGAGGAAGCTGACATGGCCGTCATATTGGTCGGCCAGTCCGTCGCGCCCCAGCCAGTGGATCGCGATCACCAGCCCGATCAGCAGAAAGGCGACGCCTAGCCGCGTGCCCGCGTCGGCCCACACCGGCCAATGCGTCGCGCGCCGCAGCACGTCGATGCCCTGTTGCAGGCCGCCGGATCGTCGCCTGGCCATCGCGCCTACTTTGGCGCGAAGCGCGGCGGGGTCAATGGGTCAGGGCGACGTGTGTCGAATCCACGCCGCTCGCCCTGAGCGGACGGTGCTTCGACAAGCTCAGCACGAACGGTAGAGAGGGTGGCTCGGATTGAACGGAGGGTTCTCTATAGATCAGCCCGCGTAAACCCCGCGCAGCGCCGCCAGCGACGCATCGTGCGTCAGGTCGAGCTGGAGCGGTGTGACGGAGATATAGCCGTCGTCGATCGCCTCCAGGTCGCTGTCATGGCCCAGCGAATGTTCGATGCCGTGCAGGCCGAACCAGAAATAGGGATAGCCGCGCGGATCGACGCCTTCGACGATCGAGCCGCGGCCATAGTCGTGGAACCCCTGCCGCGTCACGCGGATGCCCTTCACTTCCTCTGCCGGGATGGCGGGGAAGTTGACGTTGATCAGCGTGCGCGGCGGCGTTTCCATGTCCAGCAAGGGGCGCAGCACGCGCACGCCCCATGCCTCCGCCGCGCCGAAGGGGACATTGTCGCCCATGCCCTCGCGCGCATAGACCTGGCTGAGCGCGATGGCGCGCACGCCCGCCAGCGCGCCTTCGATCGCCGCCGACACCGTGCCCGAATAGGTGATGTCGTCGCCCAGGTTGGCGCCGCGATTGACGCCCGACAGGATCAGGTCGGGCGGCTCCGGCATCAGGCGGCCGATCGCCATCATCACCGAATCGGTCGGCGTGCCGGTGCAGGACCAGCGCCGCTCGCCGTGCCGGCGAATCCGCACGGGGTGCGACAGGGTGAGCGAATGGCCCGCGCCCGACTGTTCCTCCGCCGGGGCACAGACCCAGATGTCGTCCGACAATTGCCGCGCCATTGCTTCCAGCACGGCCATGCCGGGCGCGTGATAGCCGTCGTCGTTGGTCAACAGGATGCGCATGGACTTGTCTTTCTTTCGTCGTCACCCCGGACTTGATCCGGGGTCTCGCTAAGCGACGTAGAAA
>PHEM01000089.1 GCA_002842935.1 Alphaproteobacteria bacterium HGW-Alphaproteobacteria-13
ACACCCATCGTCGTAGAGTCAGGCCGATGGGTGTCTCGACTTCGCTCGACACGAACGGAATTGGAGTGATGCAGATCGAAGGCACGCCGCCTTAAACGGCAGAAAGGGCAGTTCAGATTCTAGGTCGATGCTACTGCCCCGGACCGCTACTCCGCCGCTTCCAGCTCGGTCGGGGTGGAGTTCGACACGGCCGCGGCATGGCCGAAGCGCAGGATGCCGTCCTCGACCGCGCCCGTCCGCATGTCGATGCGGTCCTGCATATAATTCTGGCTGAGCCGCCACGGCATCGCCGCTGTGCTCTTCGGCATGATGTGCAGCGAACGCTGGATATAGCCCGAGGAGAAATCGAAGACATTTTCCTCTTCCAGACTCGACGGATCGTTCAGCACCGGCGTCGCGACGTCGGTCCCGCCGTCGCGCATATGGTTGAGGACGCGGCAGACATATTCGGACACGATGTCGGCGCGCAGCGTCCAGCTGGCGTTCAGATAGCCGAACACCGCCGACAGGTTCGGCACGTTCGAGAACATGCAGGCCTTGTAATAATAATGCTCGCTCCAATCGACGGGGGCGCCGTCGATGCGGACGGGAATCTTGCCCGCGATGGCGAGTTTCAGCCCCGTCGCGGTGACGATGATGTCGGCGTCCAAATGTTCGCCCGATTTCAAGAGGATGCCGGTCTGGTCGAAACGGTCGATATGGTCGGTGACGACCGAGACCTTGTCGGCCTTCATCGCCTCGAAGAAATCGGCGTCGGGGACAAGGCACAGCCGCTGGTCCCACGGATCATAGGGCGGCGTGAAGGCCACGGGATCATAGCGGTCGCCCAGCGCCTTTTTGATCCTTTTGGTCAGATAGTCCGCGATCTTGCCGGGATTTTCGCGCGCGCGTCGGAACACGATGTCCTGAAAGCGGATATTCTTGAAACGCGTGATGCGATAGGCGAGCTTTTCCGGCAATATTTTCCGCAGGAAATTGGCGATCCCGTCCTTGGCGGGGCGCACCGCATACCAGGTCGGCGTGCGCTGGAGCATCGTCACATGCGCGGCATCTTTCGCCATGGCCGGGACGATGGTGACGGCGGTCGCGCCCGACCCGATGACGACGACCTTTTTCCCCTTGTAATCGAGGTCGCGCGGCCAGAATTGCGGATGGACGATCTGCCCCGCGAAATCCTCGCGGCCCGCGAAATAGGCCTGATAAGGCTCATCATAATCATAATAGCCCGAACCCAGATAAAGCCAGCGCGCCGTCGTCGTTGTGCGCGCGCCGCTTTCGTCCTCCATCGTCACGGTCCAGCGCGCCGCCGCGCTGTCCCAGTCGGCGCCGACCACCTTGCGGCCCAGGCGGATATGCTGGCGGATGCCGCGCTCGTCGACGATGCGGTTCAGATATTCGAGGATCGCGGGGGCGTCGGCGATCGATTTTTCATGCTTCCACGGTTCGAAGACGAAGCCCAGCGTGTGCATGTCGCTGTCGGACCGGATGCCCGGATAGCGGAACAAATCCCATGTGCCGCCCAGATTGGCGCGGCGCTCGACCAGCGTGAAGCTGCGGTCGGGGCAGTTCAGCCGCAGGTGCGCGGCCATGCCGATGCCCGACAGGCCGGCGCCGACGATCAGTACGTCCTGATCGACGGGTGCGGCCTGTGCGCCGGGACTGCCTTCGCTGGTCATGCTTTCGTCTCCCATATGTTTTGGCCGTCAGCTTACGCGGCGCGTTGCATTTTGCAATCCAATTGACGCTCGCGGAAAATGGGGGCGGCAAAAGCGGCAAGGCGGACGCCCCGCTTGTCGCTGTCACATAATTGTCATAGGGGCGAGGCCGAACGGCCTTCGCGCGCGCCTCGCGCCCCGCCCAACGGATGGAAAGGATTGATCTTATGCGCCAGATCGCGGTCCTTCCCTATCGATTCGGCGGTCCCGCACAGGACGGGCCAACCGAGATATTGCTGATCACCTCGCGCGAGACGAAGCGCTGGGTGGTTCCAAAGGGCAATCCGCTGACGGGTATGGAGCGCCACGCCGCCGCCGCGATCGAGGCGGAGGAGGAAGCGGGCGTGATCGGCGCCGTCTGTCCGACGTCGATCGGCTGCTATGAATATCGCAAGCGCCGCGCGAACGGCGCGTCGATCATGTATAATGTCGAGGTTTTCCCGCTCGCCGTCACCCACGAACTTTCCGAATGGAAGGAAATGGACGAGCGCGAGCGGCAATGGTTCTCTTTCCGCGACGCCGCAGAGGCCGTGGACGAGCCGGACCTGCAAGCGATGATCCGCTCGTTCGGGGACGACGGTTTCCGCGCCGCCGCCCAGCCGCGCGGGGTCGTCCACAATGTTGCCGAAAAAACGGGGGTCAATTGGATGTTCGCCTGGTTCCAGCGCCTGCTGCCGCGACAGGGAAATTTCTTCGAGCTGTTCGAAAGCCATGCCGCGACGCTGGTCGCGGGGTCCAACGCGCTGTCGCGCCTGCTGCAAGGCGGCGAAGGGATGGCCGACCATATCCAGGAGATCGTCGAGCGCGAACATGACGCCGACGCGATCACGCGCGAAGTGCTCCAGACGGTGCGCCGCACCTTCCTGACGCCATTCGACCGCAGCGCGATCACGGACCTCATTCAGTCGATGGACGATGCGATCGACGAGATGCAGAAGACCGCCGGGGCGATCGACCTCTATGACGTCGTGGATTTCGAACCCGAGATGCGCGACATCGCGGGGATCATCGTCGATGCGGCGCGGCTGACGTCGGAGGCGCTGCCGCTGCTGCGCAACGTCGCCGCCAACGCCACGCGCCTGCACGAGCTGACCGAACGGCTGGTGCGCATGGAAGGCCATGCCGACGAAATCCACGCCGCGGGCCTGAAACGCCTGTTCCGCGAAATGGGGGAGACGCAGACGACGCAGTTCATCATCCGGCGCGAATTGTACCGGCATCTGGAAACCGTCGTCGACCGCTTCGAGGATGTGGCGAACGAAATCGACGGATTGGTCATCGACCATGCCTGATGGGGTGAGCCGCCCCGCCCATATGAAAAACCATGTGTCCCCGCCTTCGCGGGATTGCGCGGCACTGTTCCTCCCCGGAACGGGGAGGGGGACCGCGAAGCGGTGGAGGGGCCGGGACCGTGCGTCAGGGCGAGAGGTTTCGGCCCCTCCGTCACCGCTGCGCGGCGACACCTCCCCGTTCCGGGGAGGAATATGGGACGTTGTGAAGAGCTGATCCCATGCACGAACTCGCCTTTCCGCTCCTTGTCGGCCTGGTCATCCTTGCGCTGGCGTTCGATTTCCTCAACGGGCTGCACGATGCGGCCAACAGCATCGCGACCGTGGTGGCGACGCGCCTGCTGCGGCCCGTGCAGGCCGTGCTGTTCGCCGCCTTCTTCAACTTCGCGGCCTATTTCCTCAGCCTCGCCTTTCCAGCACTGCACAAGGTGGCGGAGACGATCGGCGCCGGGCTGATCGACAAGGATCTGGTCACGCCCGCCGTGGTGTTCGGCGCGCTGATCGGGGCGATGTTCTGGAACATCGTCACATGGTTCAAGGGCATTCCCTCTTCGTCCAGTCACGCGCTGGTCGGCGGCATCGTCGGCGCGGGCGTCGCCCATGCGGGGTTCGAGGGCATCGAATGGACAGGGCTGAACAAGACGGTGATCGCCATCTTCCTGTCGCCGATGCTCGGCATGTTGCTGGCGATGCTGGTGATGCTGGTCAGCAGCTGGGCGTTGCGCCGCGCGACCGCGAAATTCGCCGAAATCACCTTCCGCCGCCTGCACCTGGTGTCCTCCGCCGCCTATTCGCTCAGCCACGGCCTGAACGATGCGCAAAAGACGATGGGGATCATCACCGTCCTGCTCTATTCGACCGGCTATCTGAACGGCGAATTCCATGTTCCGCACTGGGTGGCGATCAGCTGCTATATCGCCATCGGGCTGGGCACGCTGTCGGGCGGATGGAAGATCATCGAGACGATGGGCGGCCGCATCACCAAGCTGTCGCACCATCAGGGTTTCGCGGCCTCGACGGGTGGGTCGATCATGGTGTTCACGGCCAGCCTGCTCGGCATTCCGGTATCGACGACGCACACCATCACCGGCAGCATCATCGGCGCGGGCGTCGCCCGCCGCGCGAGCGCCGTGCGCTGGGGCGTCGCGGGCAATGTCGTCGTGGCGTGGTTCATCACCATCCCGGCAAGCGCGGCGGTGGCGGCGCTGTTCTATGCGTTGACGCGGTTGTTTTGATGAGCGCCTCAAACCTACACCGTTCGCCCTGAGCTTGTCGAAGGGCTGTTCTTTCTTTCAGCGGTGGAAGGAGGAAGAACGGTGCTTCGACAAGCTCAGCACGAACGGACGAGAGGGTGGCTCAGATTCAGCCCGCAACCACCCCGAACAAATCATGCTCGTCGGCGTCCTCGACCCGCACATCGACGATATCGCCGGCCTTCAAATCCACCGCGACGTCGCGCAGATAGACATGGCCGTCGATCTCCGGCGCGTCGGCCTGGGATCGGCCCGTGGCGCCGATGCTGCCATCTTCATCCGCCTCGCCGACTTCGTCGATGATCACCGGCAGCGTGCGGCCGATCTTGGCCGCGAGCTTCGCGGCGCTGATCGCGGCGGTCTTGGCCATGATGCGCTGGAAGCGTTCTTCCTTGACCTCTTCGGGCACGGGATCGGGCAGGGCGTTGGCCTGCGCGCCCGCGACGGGTTCGAAGCGGAAGGCGCCGACGCGGTCGAGCTGCGCTTCGTCGAGCCAGTCGAGCAGATAGCGGAAATCCTCCTCCGTCTCGCCCGGAAAGCCGACCACGAAGCTCGACCGGATCGCGATGTCGGGGGCGATGGCGCGCCAGCTTGCCAGCCGTTCGAGCACCTTGGCCTCGTTCGCGGGGCGCTTCATCGCTTTCAGCACCTTGGGGCTGGCGTGCTGGAAGGGGATGTCGAGATAGGGCGTCAGCAGCCCCTCCGCCATCAGCGGAATCACCGCATCGACGTGCGGATAGGGATAGACATAGTGCAGCCGCACCCACGGCGCGCGGTCTTCGCTTGTGCGAAGCTGACCCAGTTCGCGGGCCAGGTCGGTCATGTGCGCGCGCACCTGTCCCCCTTTCCATTGGCGCGGGTCGTGGCGGATATCGACGCCATAGGCCGATGTGTCCTGACTGATGACCAGCAGTTCCTTGGTGCCCGCCGCGACCAGCTTTTCCGCCTCGCGCAGCACGGCGTCGATGCGGCGGCTGACCAGCTTTCCGCGCAAATCGGGGATGATGCAGAAGGAACAGCTGTGGTTGCAGCCCTCGCTGATCTTCAGATAGCTGTAATGGCGCGGCGTCAGTTTCAGCCCGCCCTCGGGCACCAGGTCGACGAACGGCCCTTGCGTGGGCGGCGCGGCGTCGTGGACGGCATCGACGACCTGCTCATACTGATGCGCGCCCGTGACGGCGAGGACATTGGGGAAGCGCGCACGGATGATGTCGGCCTCGCTGCCCATGCAGCCCGTGACGATGACGCGGCCGTTCTCCGCCATCGCCTCGCCGATCGCCTCCAGGCTTTCCTCCTTCGCGCTGTCGAGGAAGCCGCAGGTGTTGACCAGCACCACGTCAGCGCCCGCATAGTCGGGCGACAGGCCATAGCCGTCGGCGCGCAGCTTGGTGAGGATGCGTTCGCTGTCGACCAGCGCCTTGGGGCAGCCGAGCGACACCATGCCGACCTTCGGCTGGGCAGGGAGGGATTTGACTGTCATGATCGGCGGCGCCCATAGGGCATTTTTGCGAGCTTGTCACCCATGCGTTGAGCAAGCTCCCCTCCCGCAAGCGGGAGGGGCAGTGAGACTTGGGCGCGTGCGCCCTAGTCGCAGCGGGGTGGGCAATTGTGCCGTCGCTGGCCCACCCCGCTGCGAGTAGCGAACAAGTTCGCAACTCTCGCTGCCCCTCCCGCTTGCGGGAGGGGAGAGGGGTGCGCTATGTCCCCGCCAGCGTGTCGGCGATGATCCGCCACACTTGCGGGCTGATGCCAAGGCCCAGGTGCGTCGCATCGACTTTCCTGTTGCGCGCCTGCGGGTTATAGATGTCGATGGCGATGTCCGGTCCGACGATGCCGTCGCGGTCCGAATAGATGACGGTCAGCGGCTGCGTCAGTCCCTGAAGGTTGCGGGCATGGATCTCGCGCTCATAGGCGTCGAAGTCGCGCCCCGTAAAGCGCCGGGCGAGCGCGGTATATTTGGGACCGCCGATGATCGGCGAACCCATGGTGATGATCTCGCGCACCAGATGCGGATAGCGGCGCGCGGTTTCGCGGGCGATGACGCCGCCCAGGCTCCAGCCGATGAGCGTTAGCGGCGCGCCTTCCTTCCCGGCCCATTCGCTCGCCTGGGCGGCGAAGCGCTCGACGTCGACGGCCAGGCGTCCCTCGTTGCGGCCCATGCCCCAGTCGCGGACCTGATAGCCCAGGTGGCGCAGCCACACCTCCAGCGGCCGCATCGACAATTCGCTGGCGCGATAGCCGGGCAGCAGCGCGACGGGGCGTCCGTCGCCGCGCGGCGCGCCGATCAGGCGATGCGCGCCAAGGCCATAGCGCAGCATGTCGAACGGCAGCGCCAGCTCGCCCAGTTGCGCGCGCCGGCTCGGCGGTCTCAGGCCCTGTGGCAATGGAATGTCGCGGGGCATCGCCTTCTCCCTCCGTCGCTTCTATAGTTTGGCGCGGGACCACGGCTTTGCAAGCGGATAGATGAAGGAAGCGCGATGATAACAGGCGTGTTGGCGGCGATTTCGGCCGCGCTTGCGGTGGTGGCGGGCGCGTTCGGCGCGCATGGCGCGGCCGGACCGCAAGAGGCCGACTGGCTTCGCACCGGCGGTCTCTATCAACTGATTCACGCCGTCGCCGCGCTGGCGATCATGGGCGCCGCGCGCGGTCCCGCGATCCTGCTGCTGGCCGGGGCGGCCGTTTTCTCCGGCACGCTCTATGCCATGGCGCTGGGGGCGCCGCGCTGGCTGGGCGCCGTGACGCCGGTCGGCGGCAGCCTGCTGATCATCGGCTGGCTGTGGGCGGCGTGGCTCTATCTCAAATAAGGATCAATGCGTGCCCCGGCACTGGGCATGGTCGCCCAGCGCCTCGATCACGCGGCAATCGCCCGCCAGCCCGCCGCGGCAGCGGCCGACGATGCGCGACAGCTCGTCGTGCAGCAGCGTCAGTTGCGCGATCTTGCCTTCGACTTGCTCCAGATGCAGCGACGCGATGCGGTCGGCTTCGCCGCAGTCCCGGTCGGGATGATCCGACAGGTCGAGCAGCGAGCGGATTTCCTCGATGGTGAAGCCCAGCTCGCGCGAATGGCGCACAAAGGCCAGCCGGGCGCGATGCGCGCCGCCATAGCTGCGGTAATTGGCCGCGGTGCGCGCCGGTGCGGGGAGCAGGCCGATGCGCTCATAATAGCGGATGGTTTCGATTTTCGTGCCCGTGGCACGCGACAGCTCGCCGATTTTCATCGCTTGACCCTGTAGTGGCTATAGGGTGCATATAAGGGGCCGACTCGGATATCCAAGGAGGTTTGGAGCGATGGCCGGTCATTGCTGTGGCGGTGCCGCTGGAAAGAGCGCGCTGAACGATCCGCGCTGGCGGCGCATCCTGTGGATCGCGCTGATCATCAACGCGGCGATGTTCGGCGTGGAGATCGTCATGGGCGTCGCGGCGGATTCGCGGGCGCTTCAGGCCGACGCGCTCGATTTCCTGGGCGATTCGGCCAATTATGCGATCAGCCTGGGCGTCGCGGGGATGGCGCTGACCTGGCGCGCGCGCGCCGCGCTCGTCAAGGCGGCGACGATGCTGGCTTTCGGCCTGTGGGTGCTGGTGTCGGCGTTGTGGGGATTCTTCGCGGGATCGGCGCCGCACGCCGAAACCATGGGGATCGTCGGCACGCTGGCGCTGGCGGCCAATTTGCTCGTCGCGCTGATGCTCTATCGCTATCGCACGGGCGATGCGAACATGCGGTCGGTGTGGGTCTGCTCGCGCAACGACGCGATCGGCAATCTTGCCGTGCTGGCGGCCGCGCTGGGCGTGTTCGGGACGGGGCAGGGCTGGCCCGACCTTGCGGTCGCCGCGATCATGGCCGCGCTCGCCATCTGGGGCAGCATCGACGTGTTCCGGCAGGCGCGCGGGGAATTGGCGGCGGCTTAAAGCGCCGTGCGTCAAATCTGAACCGCATCCCCGAGCGAAGACGAGGGGCATGTTCGAGCGAAGCGAGAACCGGCACCGTCGCAGCCTCGACTTCGCTCGGCAGAACCCCTCATCTTCGCTCGGGAATACGGATAATTCATATTTATTCTAAGCGGCGGCGCTCGCCGCCATCACTTGCCGCCCGTCGCTCGCGAAGGCGCCAAGCTCGATCGCATCGCCGCCGCCGCGCAGCGCGAGGTGCAGGTCCTCGCCGCAGATCGCGGGCGACGTGCCCCGGAAATCGAAGCGTTTCAGCGCATTGTCCCCGAAATGGCGCGCGGCGAGGTCGAGCAGCAGCGTCGCCGTCAGCGGCCCATGGACGACCAGCCCGCGATAGCCTTCCTCGGCGGTCGCATAGGGCAGGTCGTAATGGATGCGGTGGCTGTTGAAGGTCAGCGCCGAATAACGGAACAGCAGCGGCTCGGACGGCAGCAGCACGCGATGCGCGTCCCATGCCGACGCATCGAACCGGCCGTCGCCCGGCGGCGGCGCGGGCGGCGTTCCGGTTGGCGCGGCTTCGCGGAACACGATCGACTGGGTTTCGCGCACGCACAGCGCGTCGTCGCCGCGCGTCTCATGCGCGACTTCGGCAAAGACCAGTCTGCCGCTGCCGCCCTGCTTTTCGGTGATGGAGGCGAGGCGCGAGGTGCGCGTAGCGGACTGGCCGGGGCGCAGCGGCGCCAGAAACTCAACCTTGCTCGCGGCCCACATGCGGCGGGGCAGGGGGATGGGCGGCAGGAAGCTGTCGGGACTATCGTCGCGGCGCGGGTGGCCGTCGCCGCCCAGCACGGCCGTCGGCGCGTCAGGCAGGCAGAGGCACCAGTGATAGGCCTGCGGCACGCTGCCGTCACTGGGTGCGGCGCGGTCGAGCGTCGCGAGCCAGCGCGTCACGGCGCCTTCGTCGATGCGGTCGCGGCGTATATCCTCGCGGCCGATCCAGTCCTGCCATTCGCTCATCAGTTGCGCCCTCCGGTCAGGCCGCGCGCGATGACCTGCGCCTGAATCTCCGCCGCGCCTTCAAAGATGTTGAGGATGCGCGCGTCGCACAGCACGCGGCTGATCTCATATTCCAGCGCATAGCCGTTGCCGCCGTGGATTTGCAGCGCCGCGTCGGCGTTCGACCAGGCGGCGCGCGCGCCGAGCAGCTTGGCCATGCCCGCCTCGATATCGCAGCGCTTGCCCGAATCCTTGGCGCGCGCGGCGGCGTAGCTGAGTTCGCGCGCCGCGATGAAATCGACGAGGCTCATCGCCAGCTTGTCCGACACGCGCGGGAAATGGACGATCGCCTTGCCGAACTGCTTGCGAGTGATGGCATAGTCGAGACCAAGCTCCAGCGCCCGCCGTGCGACCCCGACCGCGCGCGCGGCGGTCTGGATGCGCGCGCCTTCGAAGGTGCGCATCAGCTGCTTGAAGCCTTGCCCCTCCTCGCCGCCGAGCAGCGCGTCGGCGGGCGCCGTCATGCCGTCGAATTGCAGCGCATATTCGCGCATCCCGCGATAGCCGAGCACTTCGATCTCGCTGCCCGACATGCCGTGCGCGGGGAAGGGATCGGCGTCGGTCCCGCGCGGCTTGGGGACGAGCAGCATCGACAGGCCCGCATAGCCCTTTGCGTCCGGCAGGGTGCGGGCGAGCAGGGTCATCAGGTCCGACCGGCTGGCGTGGGTGATCCAGTTCTTCGCGCCGTCGATCACCCAATGATCGCCCTCCCGCCGCGCGCGCGTCTGAAGCGATCCGAGGTCGGAGCCGACATCGGGTTCGGTGAACACGGCGGTCGGCAGGATTTCACCGCTGGCGATCCGGGGCAGCCATTCGGCCTTTTGCGCGTCGGTGCCGCCCATGGCGATCAGCTCGCCCGCGATTTCCGAGCGCGTGCCGAGCGACCCCGCGCCGATCCAGCCGCGCGACAATTCCTCCGTGACGATGCACATGACCAGCTTGCCGAGACCAAGCCC
>PHEM01000090.1 GCA_002842935.1 Alphaproteobacteria bacterium HGW-Alphaproteobacteria-13
CTGGCGCCGCCGCCGCCGCTGGCTCGCCTATGCCGAACTGTCGGCGCTGCCCGCCTTCGCGACTGTCTCCATCGCCATCACCATCCAGCGCGAGGCGGAGCCGATCATGTCGGTGCTGATCGCGATGGCGCTGGGCGCGATCGGCTTCACGCTGCTGCTCGACGGCATCCAGTGGCTGTTCCGCCAGCGGATCGGCCTGACGGACGGGCTGGGCGAAGAGAAGGAAGGTGCAGGCCATGGCTGAATTTCCGCCGCTCGTGCTGATCGTCGTCGCACTCGCGACGCTCTTTTCCATCGCCGCCGCGATCAAGGCGGTCTGGCACAATTGCCAGCTGCGCCGCGGCGGCGAGCGCCCGCTCGGCATGTTTTCGCAGCTTCGAAACTCCAAGGGAGACCGGCCATGAATCCTGTGATCGCCAAGATGATCGACGGCATCCTCGACCGCGAGGGCGGCTATGTGAATCATCCGTCCGATCCCGGCGGCGCGACCAATTTCGGCATTACGGAGCGTGTTGCGCGCGCCAATGGCTATACAGGTCCCATGCGCGATCTGCCGAAAGCGGTCGCGCGCGACATCTATTATCGCGTATATGTCGTGAAACCGGGTTTCCTCGGCATCGCGGAAATCGACATCCACGTCGCCGAAGAGGTCATCGACAGCGGCGTCAACGCCGGGCAGGCGCGCGCCGCGCTGTGGTTCCAGCAGGCGCTGAACGTCCTCAACCGCCGCGCCGTCGATTATCCCGACATCGTCGAAGACGGCCGGATCGGCCCGAAGAGCATCAGCGCCCTTCAGGCCCTGCGCCGCAAGCGCGGCGCGGAAGGCGCGCGACGCCTGATGCTGAAGGCGCTGAACGGCCTGCAATTCATGCATTATTACGGGCTGGCCAAGGGCGGCACGAAATTCGAGGATTTCATGGTCGGCTGGGTCGAGAGCCGGATCGGAGCGCTCGGCTGATGTTGTCGCTGATCTGGAAAGCGGTGCGTCCAACGCTCGCCCACCCCATGCTTTGGCTTCTTGTGTCGCTCGTGGGAATCTTGACGATCAACGCCATCGGTTGGCAGCGCGCGGTTCACTTCGCCGCCATGTTCGCCCAGGAACGCGCCGCGCATGAGGAAACCAAGGCCCGCGTCGCCGCCGCCGCGCAGGGCGCGGCCGACCTTGCCGAAGCCAATCGCGCCGCCGTCGAGGCGGCATGGCGCG
The DNA here is from genome assembly GCA_002842935.1 of Alphaproteobacteria bacterium HGW-Alphaproteobacteria-13. Lineage (GTDB taxonomy): Bacteria > Pseudomonadota > Alphaproteobacteria > Sphingomonadales > Sphingomonadaceae > Sphingopyxis. Next base: position 1,205 of record PHEM01000090.1, read on the forward strand.
CCCAATATCAGGAGGCTCAAGATGCGAATGACGATCTTCGCGAGCGCAATCGCGCTCTGCTTGCTGGCTGGATGCAGTCCCAAGGCGATCGAGCCGATCCGGGTCGCCCCGGCGACGCCGGTCTGCCCGGCGCTGCCGACCTGCCCGCCGGACCTGTGCACGATGCCGGAGCGGCCTTCGTTCCTGTCGCCGACCTCGTCCGCACCGCCGACGCCTATGCCCAGCTCGAGGCATCGACAAGGGGCAGGTGCGGACGCGGCAGACGTCCAGCTTTTCCTTCGAAGTCGCCTACACGCTCAATATCGTCGTTCTCGACTGGACCGATCCCCCCGTCATCCTGTTCGTGCTGCTCAACGACTGGCTGCGCCGTTACCAGCCCGATCTGGTCGCCAGCCAGGCCGCCGATGGCTACGCCTTCGAGGCCGATATCATGACGAACAGCGCGCTCGACCTGTCGATCGACCTCGCGCTGACCGAAGCCGTGACGGCCGTGCGCCGCGAGGACGGCGGCTGGGACATGCAAATCGTCGAGGAACCCGAAAGCTTCCCCGACGACTTCGCGGCCTCGCCCCCCGTCCCGCTCAAGGAAATCTGGTGGAAGGATGCGCGGTTGATCCCCGAACCCGATCCGCCGCCGCCGCCCGAGGCCGGGCAGATGGATTTCGGCGAGACGAAGCATGGCGGCCTGCTGGCCCTGATTTTGGAGGATTTCTGACATGGCGACGATTTTTGTGAAGGACGCGCAGGGCCTGTCGGTCCCGATCAACGCGCCGAACCCCAACGGCCGTGCCGCCGCCGAAGCGTCGCGCCCCGTCGCCCTGTCGGCCGAGGACAAGGCGAGCCTCGACGCCATTGCCGAGGCGATCGGGAGCATCGCCCCTGGCGGTGACGGCGGAGGCGACGCCAGTGCGGCAAAGCAGGATCAGCAGACCGCGCTGCTGACCGGCATCGTCACGGCGCTGGGCGAAGCGGACTATTATCCGGCGACCCAGCCCGTCAGCGGCCCGCTGACCGACGCGCAGCTGCGCGCCGCTGCCGTTCCCGTCTCCGGTCCCCTGACGGATGCGCAATTGCGGGCGTCCGCCGTCCCCGTCAGTGCGCAAAGCCTTCCGCTCCCGACCGGCGCGGCAAGCGACGCCAAGCTCGACGCGCTGATCGAGGCGATCGGCGAAGCGGACTATTATCCCGCGACCCAGCCCGTCAGCATCGCCGACCCGGTAGCCGTAACGGGACCGCTGACCGACGCGCAGCTGCGCGCCGCCGCCGTCCCCGTCAGCGCGGCCAGCCTGCCGCTGCCGACCGGCGCGGCGACCAATGCCAAGCTGGATGCACTGATCGCGGCGATCGGCGCCCTCGCCCCCGGCGGTGATGCGAGCGAGGAAAACCAGCTTGTCGAAATCGGCTTGCTGGAAGCCATCGCCAACGCGATCGCGGCAGCGGACTATTATCCCGAAACACAGCCGGTTTCGGGCACGGTCGCCGTCACGGGCGCCCTGACGGATGCACAATTGCGCGCCGCCGCGCTTCCGCTGCCAACGGGCGCCGCCACGGCCGCGAAGCAGGACGAGTTGACCGAATATTTCCGAATGTCCGCCGGAACCGATCGATCGGGAACCATTGCGGCGGGCGGCGTCGCCCAGCAGCTGGCCCCGGCCAATGCGACGCGCAAGTCGCTGACCGTCCAAAATATCAGCGACGCCGATCTGTGGGTCAACGAAATCGGCGGCGACGCCGCGGTGGCCACGGCCGGAAGCTGGCGCGTCCCGGCGGGCGCGGTGTTCGCCGCGAGCACGAACCGCGCGATCAGCATCGTCGCGGCGGCCGCCGGCAAGGCCTTCACGGCGACGGAGCTTTGATCATGGGCCGCGTCGGCACGATCAGCGCGATCCGCGGCGGGTCGAAGATCAGCTTCGGCCCGCCCGTCGATGCCGCGCCCCCGCCTGTCGAGGAGATGCAACCCACGGACGCCATCACGCCGCCCGTCCTGTCTTTCGCCTCGTCCACAAGCTGGCCGCCGCTGCCGATCCTCGATTTTGTCGACGGGACCAGCATCTCGACCGATGTCATCCGGGTCGAGGCGGCAGCCGACATGGGGTTCGCGACCGTCCTCGCGAGTTTCCATCGCGCCTTCACGCCCGAGGAACTGGCGAGCGGCGAGGTCGATTACGGCTTCGACATGTTCGCCGATCCCAACCAGACATGGTTCCGCGCGCGGATCGAGCGAGGATCGATAGGCAGCCATTGGTCGAATATCATGCTGCACGGCGAGGTCGAAGCGCCCGCTTTCACGAGCAGCGCCAGCCCGAGCGCCCCGGAATTCACGGTGAACCCGACCGGGATGCTGACGGCGGACGGCGGCGTGGCGTCGTGGGAGAAGATCGGCGGTGCCGACGCGGCGTCCTTCAGCCTCGACGGCGCAATCTGGACGCTGAACGCCACGCTCGATTACGAGACCAAGGCCAGCTATGCGGTGACCTGGCGGCTGACCAGCTACAGCGGCCTGACCCGCACCCAGGCCATGACCTTCGACGTTCTCGACGTCGATGAGATCGCCGACGCCTTCGCCTTCACCGATGTGACGGACGCGGACGTCTCGACCAGTTATGAAAGCGATGTCATCACCATCGCCGGACTGGCGGACGGCGTTGCGGTTCCCGTGACGGTCACGGGCGGCGAGTATCGCAAGAACGCCGAAGCGTGGACGGACGCGCCCGGAACCGCCGTCAACGGCGACAGTTTCAAGGTACGCGGCACATCGTCGGCGACGGGCGGAGCGAGCGTCCATGTCATATTGTCGGTCGGGGTCACGTCCGACACGTTCAGCATCACCAATGCGATCACCTTGCCGATCCCGACCACCGATCTGGGGGCCTATTTCGACGCAAGCGACCTGACGACGCTGTTCCAGGCCATCGACGGCACAACGCCCGTCACCACCGATAGCGATGTCGTCGGCACATGGATCGATTCGTCGGGACAGGGATTCGATCTATCCGCCACCGCGAACAACACGACGCGGCCGGTCTTCCACGAAAGCGGCGGCGTACGCTGGGTCGAATTCGACGGCACGGACGATATGCTGCGCCGCCTGGATGCACTGAATCTCTACGATGGTGGACCGTTCACTTTCGCGGTGGCGGGCCGGTTCAACCCAACGATTAATCGCACGATCTTCAGCGAAGGCAATTCGGTGACGTCGCAGCAGATCTTCCGTTTCGGAGCGAGCAGCGAGGGAGCAACCAATCTCGGGGGCCAGTGGCGCTTGCCCGATGGAGCGACCGTCATTCTGGGCCACAACCTGGCCCTGGCGTCCGGGGTGTTGAACAACAGCGACACGGTGCTGGTCGTCACCGCGAACGGCACGCATGTCACGGCTTATGTCGATGGCGTGATCGGCACGCCGCGCGCCTACACGCCGAGCGGCACCATGGGAATGAACCGCTTTGCGTTGGGCGCGTTCCTGCGCAGCAGCGCCCAGGACTATATGCCTGGCCGCTATCACGCCTTCGCGGCCTGGCCGGGGCGGGTTCTCGACGCGGGCGAACGGGCGCAGGTGACGAGCTATTTCGGCAGCCTTCAGGGGAGGTCGATCTGATGCGCGACGTGAACGGCAATCTCATCGGCGCCGATCTGATCAAGCCCAAGGTCAACAGCGCGGGCGGCGGGTACGTCATCGGCATTTCGCAGTCGGGTGACGGCAAGACGACCGCCGTCAACACGGACGTGTATAACGCCTATATCTGCTGCCCCGACATCTTCGGCGACAGCGTGTGGCGGCCGCTCTTGACCGCCGATAGTCTGCAACCGTCCGAATATGACCCCCGACCGGACAACGGCAACCTCACCAACGACGCGGGCGGGTTCGCCGTCGCCGTGGCTCCTTCGAACTATCGCCGCCTCTGGGTGGGGTGCAACGCCTTCGTCTACAGGGTCGATATCGGTCTCGACGGCACGATCACGGCGACGCGAACCAGTCGCGCCGCCAAACGGCAACTCTCCAACACGGGCGATCAGCGATATTGGAACGACAAGTTCGCGGGGCATCCGACCGATCCCGATACCGCGCTGTTCGGGACCACCAACGATGGTGTGACCTATACGACTGACGCCGGGGCTACCCATGTGGCGGTGAATGGCTCGATCCCTGCCTGCGCCACCCACGGTAACGCCGAGACGCCTTATCTGGTCGCCTTCGACCCTCAGGACGGCGACATCTGCTACATCTTCGCCCAAGGGACGGGTCTCTATCGCTCGACCGCAGGCGTCAGCGGGACGTTCACGGCGGTGAGTGGTGGTCCCGAATTCTGCTCGCACCTTCTGGTCGATGCGGACGGTGTCGTCTGGGCGTGCGATCCCACCGGCGTAGCCGGGTCGAACCTCAGTAAATATGACGGGAGCGGTTGGGCAGTCGTTTCGACTCCAGCGACGCCGCTCCTGACCGTCGCCGTCAACCCCGCCGACACCGATCACATCGTCTGCGCGGGACCGTCCGGGGCGACCATTCAGTCGCTGACCGGCGGGGCCTCGTGGATCAACAACGACGTCTGGGGCGCGATCTGGCCCGCCCCGGTTGGCCAATATGCCAATGCCCTCGACGATACCCCATGGCTCGAAGGCAGCAGTTTCTTCTCCTCGAAATTGCTGTTCGACCACGCCGTGCCGAACAAGCTCTGGCGACCCACCGGGGTCGGCGTGCTGACCTCGACGCCGCCCGCGACCTGGTCGCGATGGGATTGGTACTCGCAGACGCAGGGGATCAAGGAATTGATCGCAAACGGCGGACTCAGCGTCCCCGGCACCCCCTGGGATCTGCTCGGATGCTGGGACAAGCCGATCTGGTTGACGGAAAATCCCGATAGCGCGGAAGGCAGCTATCGGAAGCCGCCGTCGCCGGAAGCCATCAACCATGCCTGGCAGTTCGATTATGCGGCGGACGATCCCGACTATGTGATTGTTACCGTATCGGACAGGCACGGCACCGACCGCAGCGGCCAGAGCGAGAACGGCGGGCGGGACTGGACGTCGCTGTTCGACGATGGCGTCTGGCCGCTCGGACAGGGCGGCGGCGGCGGGTCCTGTGCGATGAACGAACGCGGCAACATCATCATGGTGCCGGGCAACAATCGGCGCGCCATCTATAAGAAGAACGGCGTCTGGAATTATCTTCCGATCGATCCGAATATCGGCGGCAACGGCAACTGGATCAACGCCAACTATAATCTTCGCAACCTCGTTGCGGCGGACAAGACGCGGCCCGGCGTTTTTGCCATCATCATGAACGGCGATAATCAGGGTGCGAACGTCCAGGGTCTCCACGTCAGCCTCGACGGCGGCGACAGCTGGACGCGCAACGTTGCTGGGCGGCTCGACAGCACCGGCGATGCCGCCGACTACTGGCACTGCCAACTCGCCTATATCCCCGGCAAAAGCGGCGAACTGCTCTATACGACCGGGAAGAACTTCAGCTCGCGGCTGTTGCACTTCACCGGCGATGGCCTGACCACGGCGAAGATCGACGTCGGCGCGGCGTGGGGTATCACGCAAGTGCGGCGCTTCGGGTTCGGCGCGAAATGCTTCCCGGAACAGGACTATCCGACGATCTATTTCATCGGCGTGTGCGACGGTCTCTCCGGCGTCTATCGCAGCATCGATTTCTTCGCGACGAAGCCGGTTCTGTTGTCCCGCTTTCCGCTCGGCAGCATCGACCGGGCCTTCACCGTCGTCCCGAGCCGCAACCGCTTCGGACGCGTCTATATCGGGTTTGCCAATAGCGATTGGTGCTACGCCCAATATGCCAAGCGGATGGTGGGCGTCGCCGCGCCAGCGGAGGCGGGATGAGCGACGATTTCGACAAGCTCGCGCCATGGATCGCGGGTCTCGCGCACCGCCTGTCGCCGCGCGAGATGCGCCAATTGTCGCGCCGGATCGGCATGGCGATGCGCCGCGTCAACGCCCAGCGCATCGCCGCCAATGTGCAGCCGGACGGATCGGCGATGGAGCCGCGCAAGAAACGCCCGCTGCGCGATCGCAAGCAAGGCCGCGTCCGCAAGAAGGGCCGGATGTTCCCGAAAATCCGCCTTGCCCGCAATATGAAGCTGAAGACCGACGCCGACCAGGCCGAGCTGTATTTCGGCATGAAATTATACAAGACGGCCAACGTCCACCATTTCGGCCTGCGCGACCGCGTCGCCCGCTTTCGCGGCGCGCCCGAGGTGCGTTATCCCGAACGACCGCTGCTGGGCTTCGCCGCCGACGACGAACAGGCGATCATGGACGCGGCGCTGGCGCATCTCGAAAAAATGGGGCGTTGACCGCGAACACCCAGCAATGCGCCGCGCGCCCGTCGCGGCGGCGATTGCCTCCTTGATCGCGACAGCGGAGCGACCGGGGCGACTTCTTTGCATTTTTTACAAAGAAGTCGCCCCGCTCCTGTATAGCCGCTCCATACAGGAGCGCGCCGTTGCGTCCGTCGCGCGGGAAAGCGCGAGTGGGCGGCATGTCCGCGACCTCCGCCACCGCGATCGACCTTAGCCGCCTGCCCGCGCCGCAAGTCGTCGGCCAGATCGACTATGCCGCCATACTCGCGGATCTGCGCGCCGACATGCTGGCGCGCTATCCCGGTTTCAGCGCCGCCGTCGAATCGGACCCGGTGCAGAAACTGCTGGAAGTCGCCGCCTATCGCGAAATGATGCTGCGTGCCGAGTTCAACGCGCGCGCGCAGGGGTGCCTGGTCGCCTTCGCGACCGGCGGCGACCTCGACAATCTGGGCGCGCTGCTGGGCGCGGCGCGGCTGCTGATCCAGCCCGGCGACCCGCTGAACGGCATTGCCGCCGCCTATGAATCGGACGCGGATTTCCGCCGCCGCATCATCCTTGCGCCAGAGGGCTATTCGGTCGCGGGACCGGCGGGCGCCTATGTCTTTCATGCGCTGTCGGCGGACGGCGAGGTCCTCGACGCATCGGCGACCTCGCCGTCGCCCGGCGAAGTCGTCGTCACCGTGCTGGCGCGCGGCGGCGACGGCACGGCGTCGCCCGCGCTGCTGACCGCCGTCGAGACCGCCGTCAGCGCCGAGGATGTCCGCCCGCTGACCGATCATGTCACCGTGCAGGCGGCGACCATCGTCCCCTATGCGATCGAGGCCGTCATCGAGACCTTCGCCGGTCCCGACAGCCTGATCGTGCTGGCGGAGGCCGAAGCGCGCCTGGCCGCCACTATCGCGGCGTCGCGGCGGCTGGGGCGCGACATCGTGCGATCGGGCATCTTCGCCGCCCTGCATGTCGAAGGCGTCAGCCAGGTCACACTGACCAGCCCGGCGGCCGACGTCGCGCTCGACCGGACGGAGGCGGCGCACTGCACGGGCGTCACGCTGACCTATGCCGGGACGGGCGAGTGAGCGGCGCATGAGCGACCTTCCCTCGATCCTGCCCCCCAATTCGACGGCGCTGGAGCGCGCGGCCGAACAGGCGATGGCGCGGATCGGGACGTTCGACGTCGATCTGCCGCGCCGCCTGTGGAATCCGTGGACCTGTCCGCCCGACATGCTGCCGTGGCTGGCGTGGGGGCTGTCGATGGACAGTTGGGACGCGAACTGGCCGATCGAGGTGCGCCGCGCGCGCGTCGCCGCCGCGATCAGCATCCAGCGGCGCAAGGGCACGGCGAAAAGCGTGTTCGATGTCGTCGAGAGCTTCGGCGCCGCGCTGATCCTGCGCGAATGGTGGCAGATGGACCCGCCCGGCACGCCGCACACATTCGCGATCACGGTGACGCTGGGCGGAAGCTTCGGCGCGCTGCCCGCCGCCTATATCGAGGACATCATCGCCGAAGTGACGCGGACCAAGCCGGTGCGGTCGCACTTCATATTCTCGCAGGGGATCGAGGCGGCGGGCGGCATCCGCCTGGCCGCCGCCGCCCGCCCCGTCCTGCTCACGCGCCTTGCCGCCACAGCCGCCTGAAGGAAGATCATGGCCGTCACCATCGTCATCACCAACGCCGGACGCGCCGCGCTGGTCAACGCGGTCAACACCGGCACCAACGCCGTCACCATCACCCAGATGGGCATTACCGAAACCGCGTTCGTCCCCGCGGCGGGACAGGTCGCGCTGCCCGGCGAAATCAAGCGCGTCGCGACGCTGGCGGGCGCCGTCGTCGCCGACGACGTGATCCATTTGACCGCGCGCGACGAAAGCGCGGCGGCCTATGCGATGCGCGGTTTCGGGCTGTATCTGAACGACGGCACGCTGTTCGCCCTCTATGGCCAGGCCGGACCGATCCTCAACAAGACCGCCGAATCGATGATGCTGCTGGCGCTCGACATCGCCTTCGCCGACATCGACGCCCATCTGATCACCTTCGGCGACACCAATTTCATCCTGCCCCCCGCGACGACCGAAATCCTCGGCCTCGTCGAACTGGCGACCACGGCGGAGGCGCAGGCGGGCTTTGACGCCGCGCGCGTGCTGACGCCGCTGACCGGCAAGCAATCGGTGCTGGGGTGGCTGCTGACGCAGGACGGGTCGGGCAGCGGTCTCGACGCCGATCTGCTCGACGGGCTGCATGCCAGCGCCTTCGCCGCCGCCGGACACACTCACGACATGCTGGCTGCGCTGGACGGCACGGCGGCGCTGCCGCCGATCCGCTTTGCCGCCGACACCGATACGGGTCTGTATCGGCCCGGCGCGAATGTCCTTGGCTTTGTCACGGGCGGAACGGAACGGATGCGCGTCGATAGCAACGGAAATGTCGGGATCGGCTGCACTCCCATCGGCGTGACGCGGTTCCAGGTGTCCATCGCGGCGGATCGCCGATTTTCAACCTTTGCCAACGGCGCGGACAATAGTTTCGGCTTTCTGAACGATGCCGGTAGCTGGACCGATACATTTCTCAACGGCGCCCCGCTTCGGCTGGGGGTCGGCGGCACGGAACGGATGCGCGTCGATGCGGGGGGGCGCGTCGGCATCGGCACCACGTCTATGACGTGCGCCCTTGAAGTGATTGGCGCGGGTGACGTCCTGATCGGCAACGGCAAGGCGGCCAATACGATCAAGTCAGCGCGGCTCTACAGCCCCGCCTATGGCGCCGCCGTGAATGCGCAGGTCATCACCCACTACGCCTATAGCACCGATTCTCTCAATCTGTTGCGGATCGGGGGCGGCACCGGCACCGGGCAGGCCGCCACGAATGTGAGTTTTTACACCGCCGATGCGGTCGGCACCGCCACGGGCACCATGCGCTGGGAGATAACGAACAGCGGTCACCTGCTGCCCGGCGGCAACAATGTCTATGACATCGGATCGGCCGCGCTGCGCGTCCGCGCATTTTTCGGGCAGACCGGCAACTACAGCGCATCGGTGCAGATCGCGGGCAATGCGGCATGGCACGCCGGGAATGACGGCTCCGGCAGCGGCCTGGACGCCGACCTGCTCGACGGGCAGCAGGGCAGCTATTATCTGCCTGCCGGGTCCTACACGGCGGCGGACGTCCTCACCAAGCTGAAGACCGTCGACGGCGCGGCCAGCGGCCTGGACGCCGACCTGCTCGACGGTTTCGAGGCCGCCGACTTCCTGCGCATCGTCGCCGCGAGCGTCGGCGCCGATGGCTATATCGCCTTTTCGAACGGGCTGAAAATCCTGTGGGGCCGCGTCGCCGTCACCAAGGACAGCTACAGCTATGTGACCTATCCGATCGCCTTCGACACCGTTCCGACGCCGACGTTCCCGACGTTCGACGTCATCAGCGCCTCCAGCGACCAGAACACCAATCTCTCCGCTTATTCGGCGACCGGCTTTTCCGTCTATCAGGCGGGCGACATCGCCGGGACGATGTACCTGCCCTATCATGTCATCGGGAAATGAGACCCATGCTCTATTTTTCACCTGCGACCGGCGGATTCTATGACAGCCGCATCCATGCCGAACTCCCCGCCGACAAGGTCGAGGTCACGGCGGCCGAGCGCGACGAAGCGCTGAACGCCCTCGCGCCCGGCCAGCGCATCGCCGCCGGGCCTGACGGCAAGCCGGTGGCGGCCGCCGCGCCGGTCGATCGCGACGCGGCGCTGCGCCGGTTGCGCATCCGGCGCGACCGGCTGCTGCGCGACAGCGATCATAGCCAGATGCCCGATTTTCCCATCGACGCGGGCGCGCGCGCGGCATGGGCCGTCTATCGGCA
>PHEM01000091.1 GCA_002842935.1 Alphaproteobacteria bacterium HGW-Alphaproteobacteria-13
GAAACGCCGTCCGCCGATTCCGCGCTCAGTTCCGGATACGCGAGCCAGCCCAGCACGCCCAGCCGATAGTTGATCGACACGAAGACAACGCCCCGCTTCGCATATTCGCGGCCGTCATAGATCGGACCGGCGCTGCCCCCGAACTGCAACGACCCGCCGTGGATCCAGACGATCACCGGCGCATTCCTTGCCGGTTTCGCGGGCGTCCAGATGTTGAGCGTCAGGCAGTCCTCACTCGTCGATCTCGGATGCTCGAAATAGACGCTGTCGGCGGGATAGGACGCCTGCATGCAATCGGGACCGAAGCGGTCGGCCGCGCGCACGCCGCGCCACGCGGCGGGCGGTGCCGGGGGGCGCCAGCGGCGCTCTCCCACCGGCGGCGACGCATAGGCTATCCCCTTGAAGACGCGCACGCCGCCGTCCCATGTTCCCGCGACCCGGCCTTGCGCTGTCTGCGCGGACGGCGCGCCTTGCGCCAGCGCCGGGACGCCCGGCAAAGCGAGCGTGACGCAAAGCCCCGCGACACCGGCGCGTATCAATGACCGGACAGCTTTCATCCCGGCTCCTCTCTCCACGGCGATGCTTGCCATCGTCCGTCCATCAACTTACGCTCACTCTCGAGTGAATATCAATGCCCTGATGACGGGGGGAGAGGAAAGACGATGGCACGACCCAGCAGGCGCGGCTTTCTGGCCGGGGCGACCGCGGTGCCGCTGGCCGCGACATCGGCGGCGAAAGCCATCGAACCGGCCATCGAACCGGCGGGCGCCATCGCCGCCGATCTCGCGGCCTATATCGGCTTCGGCAACAAGCGGTCGGGCGGCGCGGGCGACAATGCGTGCGGTCACTGGCTGGCCGACGAATTGGCGCGCGCGGGCTACGCCGTCGAAAAGCCCGCCCTCTCCGTCCCCTGGTTCGAGGCGGGCGAGAGCATGATCGTCGCGGGCGGCGCCCGCGCCGCGCTGGCGCCGCAGCCGATCGTCACGCCGACGCCCGCCCAGGGGATCGACGGGCCGCTCGTCCGCGTCAATGCCCACGGCCGGTCCGACGCGCCGCTTTCGGGCGCCATCGCGCTGATCGACCTGCCCTATGGCCGCTGGTCCTCGGCGCTTGCCAGGCCGGCCCGCGCGCCCGTCGACGCCGCCTTCGCCGCCGGGGCGGCGGCGGCCGTCATCGTCACCAACGGCCCGACGGGGCAGATCATCCAGCTCAACGCCGATGGGGGCGCACCGATGTTCCGGGGTCCGGTCGGCCTGCTCGCCCCCGCCGATGCGGCGCCCTTCCTGGAGGCCGCAATGCGCCGCGCGCGCGCGACGGTCACGCTTACGGGGCGGGGCGGACGGCGCCCGGCCTTCAACGTCATCGGCCGCCTCGATCGCGGCAAGGGGCGCTGGATCACTGTTTCGACACCGCGGTCGGGCTGGACCGATTGCGCGGGCGAGCGCGGCGGCGGCATCGCGGCGTGGCTCCACCTCGCGCGCGAGGCTCCGTCGCTGCTGCCCGATCACGACATCGCCTTTCTGTGCAACAGCGGGCATGAATATGAAAATCTGGGCGCGGAAGAGGCGTTGAAGGCCGCCGCGCCCAAGCCCGCCGAAACGCATTTCTGGCTCCACCTGGGCGCCAATCTCGCCGCGCGCGACTGGCACGAAGGGCTGTTCGGACTGTCCCCGATCGCGGGCACGGATTCGCAGCGCTATCTGGTGGTCAGCCCGCCGCTGCTTCCGGCGGCGCGCCGCCTGTTCGCGGGGCTGGCGGGGCTGGAAAGCCCCTACCCCAGCGATCGATTGTCGGCGGGCGAACTCACCGCGATCATTGCCGCGGGCTATCCGTCCGTGGCGGGCGTGTTCGGAGTCCACCGCTTTCACCATGTCGAGGGCGACAACGCCCGCTGCGTCGATCCCGCCGCCATCGCCGCCGCGACGGCGGCGTTCCGCGAACTGCTGCTGACGGCCGCGCGATAGCGCGACGTGCTTTATAGTGCCGTGCATTGGCGTTAGAGCAAATCGCACGAAATCTGAATCACCGTGTCCCCGAGCGAAGATGAGGGGCTTGTTCGAGCGGAGCGAGAACTGCAGCGTCGCCGCCTCGACTTCGCTCGGGGATACGGTTCAGATTTAAGGCACGGTGCTCTAAATCCGATCCATCGTCCCGTTCGTGTCGAGCGAAGTCGAGACACGAACGGACCGGGAGTGATGCTGATTTACGGCACGCCGCGCGATAGCGCCGCGTCTCAGCCTTCGCTGTCCGGCCGCTTCTGATTGCAAATGTCGCGAAAGCCCGCCGCCATGAAGCGCGCCATGCGCGCCTTCACGGCCTCATAATCCTCCGACCGGCAAAGGCCGTCCGACAATTTGTCGATGCGCCCCGTGCGCGCGAGCGTCAGCATCAGCGCCCCGGTGACGAAATGATAGCCCCAGAAAATATCTTCCTCGGCCGCGTCGGGCAGCGCCTTCTTCAATATCTCGATCAGCCGCAGGACGATGGGATCGAAATATTTGTCCATGAACTCGGCGCCTTCGGGGCTGTTCGACGCCTGCGCGCCGAACGCGCCATAATTCCGCCAGCCCTCGCCGCCCTGGATGTAGAGATCGAGATCGGTGTCGAGAAAGGCGTGCAGCGCGCCCTCGACCGTCGGCTTGCCGCCCGCCGCGCGCTCATAATCGTCGAGCGCCTGCATCCGCCTGTCGATGGTCACGACGGCGCGGCGCGCGAATACGGCGTCGAACAGCGTCTTCTTGTCGTCGAAATAATAGTTGAGCAGCGTGTGATGGACGCCGACCCGCTTGGCGACATCCTTCAGCGTGACGCCGTGAAAGCCGTGCTTCGAAAACAGATATTCGGCCGCGTCGAGAATCTGCTCCATCGTCTCGGCGCGCTTTTCCGCCTTGGTGGTCCGTTTCGCCGTCGTCTTCGCGCCCAACGCCAAAATACGCCCTTTCATTCCTGCAACCGTGGTCGCCGCAGGGACCTACACCTGTCCATACTCCGCCCGCAATCGCATTTTGTCGATCTTGCCCGTCGCGGCGAGCGGCATCGTGGCAAGGCGAATGACGCTATCGGGTATCCACCAGGACGCGACTTTCCCGGCGAGCGGCGCCAGCAGGTCGGCATCGCCGACATCCTCGCCGCATGTCTCGACCAGCAGGATGGGCCGCTCGCCCCATTTGGGATCGCTGCGCCCGATCACCGCGGCAAGCGACACTTGCGGCAGCGCCGCGACGATCGCCTCGATCTCCGCCGGGTTGATCCACTCGCCGCCCGACTTGATCAAATCCTTCGCGCGCCCGGTGATGGTCAGGTTGCCGCCCGCGTCGATCCGCGCGAGGTCGCCCGTGTCGAACCAGCCGTCCGCGTCGGTCGCCGCTTCGCTCTGGCCGAAATAACGCTCGACCACCGATCCGCCACGCACGCGCAAATGCCCCTCGGCATCGCGCTGCCGGGCGAGCGGCGCGCCTTCGGCGTCGGTCAGCAGCAAGTCGATCCCCATCGCGGGCCGCCCCGACAGCGACGGGTGCCGCGCGGGATCGCCCGGCAGCGCGGCCGTCCCCAGCGGCGACAATTCCGTCATGCCCCAGCTCGTCTGCACCTCGACGCCCAGCCGCCGCTCGATCCGGTCCATCAAGGCGGGCGGCATCGACGACCCGCCGACCAGGATGCGCTGAAGCGACGGCACATCGCCGCCCTCGGCCTCCAGATGTTCGACAAGGCCCAGCCAGACGGTCGGGACGCCGATCGCCGCCGTCACGCCCTCAGCGCGGATCAGCCGCGCCAGATGCGCGCCGTCGGCCTGACGCCCCGGCAGCACCAGCTTGGCCCCCACCGCCGGCGCGGTGAAGGGAATGCCCCATGCATTGGCGTGGAACATCGGCACCACCGGCATCACGGCGTCGCGCGCCGTGATCGCGAGGACATCGGCCTGAAGCTGGCGCATCGTGTGCAGGAAGCAGCCGCGATGCGTATAGGTGACGCCCTTCGGCGCCCCCGTGCTGCCGGACGTGAAGCAGAGACCCGAGGGGCTATTTTCGTCGAAACCGCCCCACGCGACGTCGGCTTCCGCCGATGCGATGCGACGGCCGAGCGCCTGCTCCCCTTCCTCTTCGTCGAGCGACAGGATGGGCGGGACCGTCGGCAGATCGCGCACGCTCTCTTCCGCCAACGGCCGCAGGTCGGGGCTGACGAGCAGCACCGACGCCTTTGACTGGCGCAGCATCGCGCCGAGCTGCGCGGGCGTCAGGCGCGGGTTCAGCGTATGGCAGACCGCGCCCATGCCCATGATGCCATACCAGGCCTCGACATGGCCCTGCGTATTCCAGGCCAGCGTCGCGACGCGGCCGCCCTTCGCGACGCCCAGCGCCGCGAGCGCGCTCGACACGCGCAGCGCGCGGTCGCGCAGCGCGGCATAGCCGATGCGCCGCACCGCGCCTTCCGCCCCCGCCGACACCACTTCGGCGTCGGGATGCCATTTCGCGGCATGGGAGAGGAATTTGTCGAGCGTCAATGCATAGGCCTGCATCGAACCGTCGATCATTGGCATCCCTCGGCCTTTGGCGGCAGCGGCGGGGATATGACGCCGACGTTCCAGTTCCACGCGATGTCGCCCGCCGCGCGGCGGCGGCAGACCACGGCCTCGTGCAGCGCCGCGACGCCGGGGAACAGATTATGCCCGGCGCGCGGCCGGTCCGCGAAATGCAGGAAACCGCGGTTGTCGGCATATTCGGGCCAGTCGGGCTGTCCCTTCGCGCGCGGCGCGCCCGCCGCCGCGAAACTCGCCCAATAGGCCGTCATCGCCTCCGACAATTTCCTTTCGGCAAGCGTATCGGGAATCTTCGGCCACAAGGGCGGCGTGCGCGATGCGGTCCCGAAGACATAGGGCAGCTCCGCCGCGTGGAAGGCATGGAGATTCCATTCCTGCGTCGCGGGATAGCCATGGTCGAACAGATAATAATAGGATCGCTGTCCCAGCGCCGCCTGGTTCGACACCAGCCGTTCCGACGTCCAGCCGTACATGGCGTCGCGGGTCGCCGCGAGCATGCTCTCGTCGATCGTCTTCGCGGGATAGCGCGCGAGGAACATGTCGGCGAACTCGCCGTAACCGGCGCGCACCGCCGCCTCATAGGCCGCCGCATCGGCCGGCGCCTTGGGCAGCAGGATGCGCAGCGAACGAATCTCGCCACTGTTGAAACCGGCCAGGATCGGGACGGGCGCCTGCTCGCCCCTGTCGAACGTCTCGACAAGTTGGCGCGGCACGATCTTGCCGTCGACGCTGGGGAAAGGGAAAAAGCCCGTCGCGGGCGACTTAGACGCGATGTCGCCCGCCGGCATGGCGCGCAGCGCCGCGAGGTCGGCCGCTCCCAGCTTTGCCGCGAGGTCCTGCCCCTGCGCCTCGGCCGGGACCATGCCGTTGATCGCGGCGTTGAGACCGGGGGCAGACACCATATAGGCGCTCTGCGCGATCGCCTTGTGGAACAGGCCGCGCGCGGCGGGGGCCGCCATCAGATACATGACGCTGAGCGCGCCCGCCGACTCGCCCGCGATCGTCACATTGGCGGCATCGCCGCCGAAGGCGCCGACATTGGCCTTCACCCACTGGAGCGCCGCGATCTGGTCGAGCAGGCCGTAATTTCCGGAAACGCCGTCGGGCGATTCCGCGCTCAGCCCCGGATGCGCAAGCCAGCCGAGCGCGCCGAGCCGGTAGTTGATCGACACGACGACGATGCCGCGCTTCGCCAGCGCGCTGCCGTCATAGATCGGATCGCCCCCCGAACCCGACACCAGCGCGCCGCCGTGTATCCACAGGAACACAGGCGCGCCGCGCGCGTTCGCCGGCGCCCAGATGTTGAGCGACAGGCAATCCTCGCTCATCGCGGGCAGATCCCCGCCATAAATGCTGGGAACGTTCGGCTTCGGCTGCATGCACGCCGCGCCGAACTTCGTCGCGTCGCGCGTGCCGTCCCAGCGCGGCAGCGCTTCCGGCGCGCGCCAGCGGCGCTCGCCCACGGGCGGCGCGGCATAGGGGATGCCCTTGAAGACGCGCACGCCGCGGTCCTCGCTGCCGCGCACGCTGCCCGCCGGGGCCTCGACCACCGCCTCGGCCGCGAGAGCCGGGGCAGGCAGCAGGACGGCGAGCGCGAAGGCGAGTTGCCGCAGGCGAGCGATCATCATGCCGTCCTCCCCGCGGTCAGAAGCGATAGTTGGCGCGGACGCCGACCGTGCGCGGCCGCATCCGGGCATGGCGGCCGTCGATGAACGCTTCCGGGTGGACGTAAGTGATCGAATCGTCGTCGAGCAGATTCTCGACATAGGCCGTGAGGTCGAGCTTCCCCAGCCTTGCCCCGGCATAGAGGTTCACATTCGTCCACGCGTCGGTGAAGCCATAGGTCGGGCTGCGCAGCAGGGGATTGCCCGGCGCGTTCGGGAACTGGTTCGGGAAGGAACCCACGTGCGAGACGTTGACGGCCGCATAGGCGCCCTTTCCGTCGCCGATCCCGAAATCATAGCGCAGCGTGCCCGAACCCTGGAAATGCGGCGAGGCGAGCCGCGTGCCGACCGTCGCCCCCGAAATCGCCGCTTCGAGCGCCGTCAGCTTCGTCACTTTCGCTTCGTTGTACGATCCGTTGAGCGCCAGGCTGAGTCCCGTGACGGGCCGCGCCATGATCTCGAATTCCAGGCCATAGCTTTCGGCCGCGCCGATGTTGGTCGCGAACTGGACCGTGTCCGAAATGCGGTTCGCCTGGACCTGGATATTCTTCCAGTCGATATAATAGCCCGCGATATTGGCGGTCAGGTCGCCGCCGAGCCAGCGCCCTTTCAGCCCGACCTCGTAATTGGTCACGCTGTCCGACCGCGCCCCGGCGGGGATCACGAGGTCGGCGGGGTCGATCGTGCTGGTAAGCCCCGCCAGCGCATTGACCACGGGCGTGCGGAAACCCGTCGACACCGTCGCATAGGCCGTCAGGCTGTCGACCGGCTTCCACGACATGCTCGCCTTCCACGACAGGCGGTCGTCCGACACCTTCAGCCCTTCGGAATAGTTCACGTCCGTCACGGTCAGCGGCGGGATGTAACCGAAACAGGCCGCAGGCAGCGCACGGCAATAAGCGTTGGTCAGGTAATTGCTGTTATAGCCGCCGCCGCGTATGAAGCTTTGCGTCTTCGTATTGCCGTAACGCAGGCCGCCCGTGACCCAGAAGCGGTCGCTGAAACGGAAGGTCAGTTCGCCGAAGCCCGCGATCTCGCTTTGGTCGGTATAGGCGTTGAAGCGATAATAATATTCGTTGGGAAGAATCCCCGAAAGCCCGTTCGCCGCCAGATATTCGGGCGTCGAGCGATAGCCGAAATCGACGGTGCGGCGTTTGTCGTGATAAAAGAAGCCCGCGACCCATTCGACGGGACCCTCGTGCCGCGACACCAGCCGCGTTTCCTGGACGAACATGTCGTCATAGCCATAGGCGTCGAGCGCGAAGGGAAAGAGCTGACCATAGCTCCCCGCAAGGTCGACATAGAAGGCCGCGTCATAATTCGACAAGGTGGTCGAACTGATCAGTTCGGCGAAGTCGAACTCGTAATTGATCGTGACGTTGAAATTGGTCATCTCGCCCTGGTACAGGTCGGGCCGGTCGGAAAGCCGCACGAACTTGCCGCGCGCGGGGTTGGTCAGCCCCGAATCCGCGGGCTTGCTGTTCTCATAGGAGGCGAGCAGCTTGACCTTCATCCGGTCGCTCGGCTGCATCAGCAGCGTCGCGCGGCCGCCATAGGCCTCCAGGCTGTTCGCATCCTTCACGCCCGTGCCGACATTGTCGACCCAGCCGTCCTCGTTGCGGTAATAGCCCGTGACGCGCAACGCCATCCCGTCCTTCATGATCGGGACGTTGACCATCGCATTATAGCGCTGGCGCAGCGAACTCGACCCGGTCAGGCCCAGGTCGACGCTGCCCGACGCCTCGAAATCGTCGAGGTCGGGGCTTTTGGTGATGATCCGCATCGCGCCCGCGAGCGAGTTCGATCCGAACAGCGTGCCTTGCGGCCCACGCAGGAACTCGACGCGCTCGACGTCATAGAGATTGGGGTCGAGAATCGTCGAATTGCCGTTCGAAGAGATCGGCAGCTCGTCGATATAGATGGCGACGGCGCTCTGCAAACCGGCGCCATAGCCGTTGGTGCTGATGCCGCGCGCCGTGAAATTGTTGAAATTCTGCGTCGGACGGTTGATGACGACGCCGGGCGTGTTCTGCGCGATCCCTTCATAGCCGACGATGCCGAGATCATCGAGATCTTCCTGCCCAAAGGCCGACACGCTGAGCGGCACGTCCTGCAACCGCACGGTACGGCGCGTCGCGGTGACGATGATGTCCTCATGGTTCCGCACCCTTTCCTCGGCCGATTGGTCGGCGGACGACGACTGGGCATGGGCGGAAGCGGGCAGCACGAACAGGGCGGCCGCCGATACGGACAGGAACAGCTTGGTCTTCATGAAAATTCTCCCCCTCTGGTCAATGGAATCCGGACCTTCTTATGCGCGAACTATGCCTTCACATGGGCGGCGCGTCAACATTCACTCACTCATAGGTGAATAATATATAAACCCACACCGTCGAAGCCGCGGCCCCGCGCGCAAGCACCGAACAAGCCGTTGCCTGCCGGGATCGGATCGGCGATGAAGAAGAATATCGCGACACCATGCCGCGCGAAAAACGGGCCGGGAGAGGAAAGACATGACACTGGTGCTGCGCGAGGACAAGGACGGCCTGACGACACTGACGCTGAACCGGCCCGACAAGCTGAACGCCCTGACCGTCGCCCTGTTCGCGCAGCTGCGCGCGGATCGTCTCGGTCGCCACCATGATCGTTTCCGCCGGACGATGAAACCAGCGGATATAGGGCCAGAACATTCTTGCGGGCAGGCCAGTGCGGCGTGCAAGGTAATCGGGGAACTGGGTGTGGTAAGCGGTGGTAAACGGCACCTTGCGGCGGACGCAATATCGCCGCGCGGCAAAGCCCAACGGGCCTTCGGTGGCAATATGCACCGCATCAGGCGCGACTTTCGCCAATTGCCGCCCCACTGCGCCCGGCGCGGTCAGCACCAGCCGGATTTCGGGATAGGTCGGCGCAGGCATCGAAGGATAGCCTTCGGGCGAGATCACCGTCACCTGATGCCCCCAGCGGCGCAGCACATCGCAAGTGGTCGACAAGGTGCGCACCACCCCGTTGGTCTGCGGGTGCCACGCATCGGTGATAATCGCGATCGAAGCGGGGGTGGCCGGGGCCGGGGCGAGGGCCGCGGTATCAGGGGTGATGGTGGTCAACCGGTTCACGCCGCCTCGCGCGTCGCACGGGCCGGATCGGCGGGCGCGGCCGGAACCTGCTCGGCCTCGCGGCGCTTGATCTCATCAGGCCAGTGGAGGATTTCCATCCGTCCGTCGTGATGTTCGACCAGCGCGTTGCAGCCTTCGACCCAATCGCCATCGTTCCAGTATTCGATCTGGCGGCCATCGTGATCGAAGGTGCGGAATTCGGCGGTGTGGATATGGCCGCACACCACCCCGTCAACCCCGCGTTCCCCGGCGGCGCGGGCGACCACTTCTTCGTATTTGCCGATGAATTCGACCGCGTTCTTGACCTTGTGCTTGGCTGCTTTCGACAGCGACCAATAGGGCTTACCCAGCCAGCGCCGCACCGCGTTGACCGCGACATTCAGCCTCATCATCAGGTGGTAGGCATTGTCACCGACAAACGCGAGCCAGCGGTGCGACAGCATCACCGCATCGAATTCATCGCCGTGCAGCACCATCAGCCGCCGTCCATCGGCGGTATCGTGAAAGGCGGCGCGGCGAATTTCGATCCCGCCAAAGTTCAACCCGGTGAACTGCCGGAACATTTCGTCATGATTGCCGGGGATGTAGATGATGCGGGTATCGCGCTTGGCCCGTTTCAGAATGCGCCAGA
>PHEM01000092.1 GCA_002842935.1 Alphaproteobacteria bacterium HGW-Alphaproteobacteria-13
GCGCGTCAATGCCGAGGAGGCGATGCTGCTGGGCGAGGGCCGCGGGTTCGAGATCGCGCAGGGCCGCCTTGGGCCGGGCCGCATCCACCACTGCATGCGCACGATCGGCGTCGCCGAGGAAGCGCTGGAACGGATGTGCCGGCGGCTCCAGTCGCGCGTCGCCTTCGGCAAGACGATCGCCGAGCACAGCATCTGGGAACAGCGCATCGCCCGCGCGCGCATCGATATCGAGATGACGCGCCTCCTGTGCCTGAAGGCCGCCGACATGATGGACAAGGTCGGCAACAAGTCGGCCGCCGCCGAAATCGCGATGATCAAGGTGCAGGCGCCGACGATGGCGCTTCAGATCATCGACGACGCGATCCAGGCGCATGGCGGCGCGGGCGTTTCCAATGACTTCGGTCTCGCGAACATGTATGCACATCAGCGCACGCTGCGTCTTGCCGACGGTCCCGACGAAGTCCATGCCCGCGCCATTTCGCGCATCGAGTTGGCCAAGCATTCGGCGGCGGCGCGCTGAAACAACATCCGCTCGTGCCGGGCCTGTCGAAGCACCGTCCTTCTTCTTCAAGGACGAAGAACGGCCCTTCGACAGGCTCAGGGCGAACGGCAAGAAAGGTTCGTTTTTCATGACCAGAGCCGCCATCCTGCGCGAAGCGGGCCAGCCCTTGCAGATCGAAGAGGTCGTCGTCGACAAGCCCGGCCCGCACGAGGTACGCATCCGCACCGTCGCCTGCGGCCTGTGCCATTCGGACCTGCATTTCATCGAAGGCAGCTATCCGCACGCCCTGCCCGCCATCCCCGGCCACGAGGCCGCCGGTATCGTCGAGGCGGTCGGCAGCGAAGTGCGCACGGTCAAGCCCGGCGACGCCGTCGTCACCTGCCTGTCGGCCTTTTGCGGCCATTGCGAATATTGCGTGACCGGCCGCATGTCGCTGTGCCTGGGCGGCGACACGCGCCGTCCGGCGGGCGCGCCGCCGCGCATCACCTTTCCCGACGGAACGCCCATCGCGCAGATGCTGAACCTCAGCGCCTTTGCCGAAGTGATGCTGGTCCACGAACATGCCTGCGTCGCGATCGATCCCGACATGCCGCTCGACCGCGCCGCCGTGATCGGCTGCGCCGTGACGACGGGCGCGGGGACGATCTTCAACGCCTGCAAGGTCACGCCAGGCGAGACGGTGGCAGTCGTCGGCTGCGGCGGTGTCGGTCTCGCGACGATCAACGCCGCGAAGATCGCGGGCGCGGGGCGCATCATCGCCGCCGACCCGATGCCCGAAAAGCGCGAGCTGGCACTGAAGCTGGGTGCGACCGACGTCGTCGACGCGCTGGCCGACGACGCCGCGCAGCAGATCGTCGAGATGACCAAGGGCGGCGTCGATCATGCGATCGAGGCCGTGGGCCGCCCGGCCTCCGCCAATCTCGCGGTCGCCTCGCTGCGCCGCGGCGGCACCGCGACGATCCTGGGCATGATGCCGCTGTCCGAAAAGGTCGGGCTGGGCGCGATGGACCTGCTGTCGGGCAAGAAATTGCAGGGCGCGATCATGGGCGGCAACCGCTTCCCCGTGGATATTCCGCGCCTGGTCGATTTCTACCTGCGCGGTCTGCTCGACCTCGACAGCATCGTCGCCGAGACGATATCGCTCGAAAAGATCAACGAGGGGTTCGACAGGATGAAGAAGGGCGACGCCGCGCGGTCGGTGATCGTGTTCGACCAATGACGGCGGCCATGGACGCGCAAAAGCTGTTTTCGGGCACCGTCGCGCCCGAGGGCGCCGACATCCTCGACGAGGTGAAGCTGACGGCGTGGATGGAAGCGAATGTGGACGGTTTCCGGGGTCCGCTGACGCAAAGCAAGTTCGCGGGCGGCCAGTCGAACCCGACCTACAAGATCAGCGCCCCGTCCGGCCATTACGTCCTGCGCCGCAAGCCCTTCGGCCCGCTGCTGCCGTCCGCCCATGCGGTGGACCGCGAATATAAGGTGCAGGCCGGGCTGCATAAAATGGGCTTTCCCGTCGCGCGCCAATATGGGCTGTGCACCGACGACAGCGTGATCGGCAGCTGGTTCTATGTGATGGCGATGGTCGACGGCCACACCATCTGGGACGGGTCGATGCCGGGTTCCACGCCGGAGAACCGCCGCGCCACCTATCATGCGATGATCGACACGCTGGCCGCGCTGCACGCCGTCGATGTGGAGGCGGCGGGGCTGTCGGACTATGGCAAGCCCGGCAATTATTTCGGCCGCCAGGTCGATCGCTGGACCAGGCAGTACAAGCTTTCCGAAACCGAGACGATGGACGAGATGGAGCGGCTGATCGAATGGCTGCCCGCGACGCTGCCCGAACAGACGCGCACCAGCGTCGTCCACGGCGACTATCGCATCGACAATATGATCTGGGCGAAAGACCGGCCCGAAGTGTTGGCGGTGCTGGACTGGGAACTCTCGACGCTGGGCGACCCGCTCGCCGATTTCACTTATGTGGCGATGGCGTGGGTCACGGAAAACGGCGGCCGGTCGGGCGTCGCCGATCTCGACCGCAAGGCGCTGGGCATCCCGGAGCTGGAGGAGGTCGTCGAACGCTATTGCGCGGCGACGGGGCGCGAGGGCGTGCCCGACATGAACTGGTATTTCGCCTATAATTTCTTCCGCCTCGCCGGGATCATGCAGGGGATCAAGAAGCGCGTCATCGACGGCACCGCCTCCTCCGCGCACGCGAAGGAAATGTCGGAACGCGTGCGCCCGCTCGCGCAGAAGGCCCTCGATTTCGCGCGAAAGGCCGGGGCATGACGCTGTTCGACATGCGCGGCGAAGTGGCGCTGATCACGGGATCGTCACGCGGCATCGGCAAGGCGATCGCCGAGGCGATGGCCGGGCATGGCGCGAAGGTCGTGATTTCCAGCCGCAAGCAGGACGCGTGCGACGCCGTCGCGGCAGAGATCAACGCGAAACATGGCGAAGGCACGGCGATCGCCATCGCCGCCAACATCTCGTCGAAGGGCGACCTGCAAGGGCTGGTCGACGAAACGCGCGCGGCCTTCGGTCCCGTCACGGCGCTGGTCTGCAACGCCGCCTCCAACCCCTATTATGGTCCATCGGCGGACATCGGCGACGATGCCTTTCGCAAGATCCTCGACAACAACATCCTGTCGAACCACTGGCTGATCCATATGTGCGCCCCGGCGATGATGGCGGCGGGCCAGGGGTCGATCACGATCATCAGTTCGATCGGCGGGCTGAAGGGATCGACGGTGCTGGGCGCCTATGCCATTTCCAAGGCCGCCGACATGCAGATGGCGCGCAACCTGGCCGACGAGTTCGGACCGAAGGGCGTGCGCGTCAACTGCATCGCGCCGGGCCTGATCAAGACCGACTTCGCGCGCGCGCTGTGGGAGAATCCCGACACGCTGGAGATTGCGACGCGCCGCTCGCCGCTGCGCCGCATCGGCGAGCCGCACGAGATCGCGGGCGCGGCGGTGTTCCTCGCCAGCCCGGCGGGCGGCTTCATCACGGGACAGACGATCGTCGTCGACGGCGGCAACACATCGAGCGGAGGATAAGGCCATGGGCGTATTGGACGGCAAGATCGCGATCATCACGGGCGCCGGGTCGGGCATCGGCCGCGCGAGCGCGCTGCGCTTCGCCGCCGAGGGGGCGAAGCTGGTCATCGGCGACAAGACGGCCGCCGTGCACGACACGGCGCAGGCCGTGAAGGATGCGGGCGGCGAGGTCGTCGCGCTGGAAATCGACGCGGGCGTCGAGGCCGACGTCGAAAAGCTGGTCCAGACCGCCAGGGACCGTTTCGGCGGACTCGACATCGCCTTCGCCAACGCCGGGATCATCGGCGACACCGGCGGCATCTTCGACTTCACGGCCGAAGGCTTTGCGGAGACGCTGCGCGTCAACCTGATCGGTCCGGCGCTGATGGTGAAGCACGCGGGCAAGGCGCTGGTCGATCAGGGACGCGGCGGCGCGATCGTGCTGACCGCCAGCGTCGCGGGGATCAATTCGGGCGCCGGTCCCGCCGCCTATTCGGCGTCGAAGGCGGGCGTCATCAACCTCGCCAAGACCGCGGCGCAGCAGATGACGACAGCCAATGTCCGCGTCAACGCGATCTGTCCCGGCCTGACCGAGACGGGCATGACCCGGCCGACCTTCGACTATGCGAAGGACAGGGGCGTCACGCACAAGATCGGCCAGCTCAATCCGCTGAAGCGCGCGGGCCAGCCCGAAGAGCTGGCCAATGTCGCGCTGTTCCTCGCCAGCGACCAGGCGAGCTATGTCAATGGACAGGCGATCGCGGTCGATGGCGGCCTGACCAGCTCGCACCCCGTGACACGCCAGCTTCTGGGCCAGACATCGCACTAGCGCCTATAAGGAATTAAGGTTGAGATATGCTTCGTCTATAGAAACACCGTGTGTCCCCGCGAAGGCGGGGACCCATCTCCTGCCCGTGCCAAATGGAACCGACCGGAGATGGACTCCCGCCTTCGCGGGAGCACGCGGCTTTTGAATCGTTGACAGAGAGCAATCCGCATCCCCACAGACCCCAGCCATCAGGGAGACGATCCATGCAATATCGGCAACTCGGCGACAGCGGAATCGAGGTTTCGGCGATCTGCCTCGGCAGCTGGCTGACCTTTGGCGCCGGTGTCGATGACGGCACGGGGCGCGCCTGCGTCGACGCGGCGTTCGATGCGGGGATCAATTTCATCGACACCGCGAACGTCTATGGGCTTGGCGGGGCGGAAGCCTTCCTCGGCGCGGCGCTGAAGGGCCGGCCGCGCGATTCCTATGTCCTGGCGACCAAGCTGTTCTTTCCGATGTCGGATACGGACAAGGGCCTGTCGGCGGCGCAGGTCGCCAAGCAGATCGACGCCAGCCTGACGCGGCTCGGGACCGACTATGTCGATCTCTATCAATGCCACCGCTATGATCCCGACACGCCGCTGGAGGAGACGATGGCGGCGCTGTCGGAGGTGGTGAAGAGCGGCAAGGCGCGCGCGATCGGCTTTTCCGAATGGGCGCCCGAACAGATACAGGCCGCGATCGACCTGTCGCCGCCCTGCGTCAAATTCGTGTCGAGCCAGCCGCAATACAGCCTGCTCTATCGCCGCGCCGAGGCGAAAGTGATTCCGCTGTCGATCGCGAACGGCATCGGCCAGATCGTCTGGTCGCCGCTGGCGATGGGCGTGCTCAGCGGCAAATATGCGCCGGGCGACGCGGCGCCCGCGAACAGCCGCGCGGCGAGCGACGACGGGCATTTCATGGGCCGCTATCTGGCCGACGAGGTGCTGGAAGCCGTGCAGAAACTGAAACCGATCGCCGACGGCGCGGGATGCAGCATGGCCCAGCTCGCCATCGCCTGGGTGCTGGCCCAGCCCGGCATCACCAGCGCGATCGTCGGCGCGAGCCGTCCCGAACAATTGCGGGAAACCGCCGCGGCGGCGGATCTGGCTATCGATTCCGCGGCGCTTGCCGAAGCCGCCGCCATCCTGGAAGGAGTTCGCATTTCATGACGCACGGCATGGACAAGGCGCGTCTCGATCGCATTCCCGCTTTCCTCGCCCGCAAATATGTCGATACGGGCCGCCTGCCGCACGCCGCGACACTGGTGTCGCGGCGCGGCGAGATCGCGCATCTGTCGTGCATCGGCGAGGCGCGGCCCGGCGAGGCGCTGAAGGAGGACGCGATCTTCCGCATCGCCAGCATGACCAAGCCGATCACCAGCATCGCCTTCATGATGCTGGTCGAGGAAGGCAAGGTCGCGCTGTCAGACCCGCTGGTGAAATATTGCCCGGAGTTCAAGGACACGGGCGTCTTCGTCGCGGGCGGCGGCGCCGTCCCCTTCCTGACGCACCCGCCCGCGCAGCCGATCCGCATGGTCGACCTGCTGCGCCACACGGCGGGGCTGACCTATGGCTTTCAGGAACGCACGCCGGTCGATGCCGCCTATCGCCAGACGAAGATCGACGATTTCGACGCCGATTTCACGATGGACAGCTTCATCGAGGAACTAGCGAAGATTCCGCTGCAATTCGACCCCGGCGCGCACTGGAATTATTCGATGGCGACCGACGTGCTGGGCGCGGTGATCGAGCGCATCGAGGGCAAGCCCTTCGCCGAGGTGTTGCAGGACCGCATCTTCGCACCGCTCGGCATGGTCGATACCGGCTTCAAGGTGCCTGCCGCCCAGCAGCACCGGCTGACCGACGCCTATGCCTTCCACCCCAGGGAAAAGATGAAGCCGTTCGACAATGGCGGGCGCAGCCGCTGGGCCAAGGACCGCAGCTTCCATTCGGGCGGCGGCGGACTTGCCTCGACGCTGCACGACTATCATCGATTCTGCCTGATGCTGCTGGGCGGCGGCAAGCTGGACGGCACGCGCATCATCAGCCGCAAGACGCTGGACCTGATGACGTCGAACCATCTGGTCGGCGGCGGCGACCTGACGCGCCACAGCGTCGGCATCTTCAGCGAGGACGAAAATGCGGGCGTCGGCTTCGGCCTGGGCTTCGCAGTCACGCTCGACCCCGCCAGCGCCGGGATTCCCGGATCGGCGGGCGATTATTATTGGGGCGGCATGTTCTCGACCGGCTTTTTCGTCGATCCGGTCGAACAGCTTTGCATGGTGTTCATGACGCAGCTCATGCCCTCTTCCACCTATCCCGTGCGGCGCGAGATCAAGACGCTGGTCCATGCCGCGATCGACGATTGACCATCAGACCCCCTCTTCAAGGAGCTTGAAATGTCCGAAGAAACCCCCGTCACCGTGACGATGCAGAAGGACGGCGACGTCGCCGTCGTCATCGTCGACAATCCCCCCGTCAACGCCCTGTCGTGGCACGTGCGCGAAGGGCTGAAGACCCATTTCGAGGATGCGCTGGCGGATGACGCCATCAAGGCGATCGTGCTGCGCTGCGACGGCGGCACCTTCATCGCGGGCGCCGACATCAGCGAATTCGGCAAGCCCTCGCGCGGTCCCGACTTCAACGTCGTGCTGAACATGATCGAGGCGGCGTCAAAGCCCGTCGTCGCGGCGATCCACGGCACGGCGCTGGGCGGTGGTCTCGAAACCGCGCTCGTCTGTCACTATCGCGTCGCCGTCCCCTCGGCGAAGCTGGGCGTGCCCGAAGTCAAGCTGGGCCTGCTGCCCGGCGCGGGCGGCACGCAGCGCCTGCCGCGCGTCGTCGGCGTCGAGGCGGCCGCGACGATGACCTCGCTCGGCGAGCCGGTCCCCGCCGCCAAGGCCAAGGACATGGGTCTCGTCGACGCGCTGGCGGGCGAGGACAGCCTCGCCGCCGATGCGATCGCCTTTGCCCGCGCGAAGATCGCCGACGGCCCGCGCCCGACGCGCGAACGCGCCGTGTTCGGCGACGTCGCGGTGATCGAGCAGCTCAAGGCCGCCAACGCCCGCAAATGGCGCGGGTTCGAGGCGCCCTACGCCAACCTCGCCTGCGTCGAGGCCGCGACGCGACTTCCGTTCGACGAGGGTCTGGCCTTCGAGCGGCAGGAATTCATCAAGCTGATGGCGGGCAGCCAGTCGGCGGCGCAGCGCCATATCTTCTTCGCCGAGCGCCAGGCCGCGAAGATCGACGGCCTGCCCAGGGACACCAAGCTGCGCGACGTCAAGAAGGTCGGCATCATCGGCGCGGGCACGATGGGCGGCGGCATCATGATGAACTTCTTGGCTAAGGGCTTCCCCTGCACCATCGTCGAGATGCAGCAGGAGGCGCTCGACCGCGGCCTCGGCGTCATCCGCAAGAATTACGACGCCAGCGCCGCCAAGGGCCGCTTCAAGCCCGAACAGGTCGATCAGATGATGGGCCTGATCACCCCGGCGCTCGAGTTGGAGGCGCTGGCCGACTGCGACCTGATCATCGAGGCGGTCTATGAGAATATGGACGTCAAGAAGGAGATTTTCGGCAAGCTCGATCAAGTAGCCAAGCCCGGCGCGATCCTGGCGTCGAACACCAGCTATCTCGACGTCAACGAGATCGCGGCCTCGACCGGCCGCCCCGGCGACGTGCTGGGGATGCACTTCTTCTCGCCCGCCAACGTCATGAAGCTGCTGGAAGTCGTGCGCGGCGACAAGACCGCCGACGATGTGCTGGCGACCGCGATGGCGACGGGCAAGAAAGTCGGCAAGGTCGCGGTCGTCGCGGGCGTGTGCCACGGCTTCATCGGCAACCGCATGCTCGAACCGCGTCAGGTGCAGGCGAACAAGCTGCTGCTGGAAGGCGCGACGCCGCAACAGGTCGACAAGGTCCACACCGATTTCGGCATGCCGATGGGACCGTTCCAGATGAGCGACCTCGCGGGCGTCGACATCGGCTGGCACCGCGACCCGAACCGCATCGAAACCATCCGCGACGCGCTGTGCGCCGAGGGTCGCTGGGGGCAGAAGAAGCAGGCGGGCTTCTACGACTATGACGAAAAGCGCAATCCGTCGCCCAGCGCGCGCGTCGAGGAGATCATCGACCAGTTCCGCCAGAAGGCCGGGATCGAGAAGCGCGAGATCACCGATCAGGAGATCATCGAGCGCACCCTCTATCCGATGGTCAACGAAGGCGCGCTGATCCTGATGGAAGGCAAGGCGCAGCGCGCGAGCGACATCGATGTCGTGTGGATCTATGGCTATGGCTGGCCCATCTATCGCGGCGGCCCGATGTTCTGGGCGGGCATCGAAGGCACCGACAAGATCGTCGCGGCGCTGGAAAAGCACGGCTTCGACGTGGCGCCGCTGCTGAAGGAAAAGGCGGCGGCGAAAAGCGGGTTCTGACCTTGAATTAAACACCACCGTGCTCCCGCCTTCGCGGGAGCACGTCGGTTTGAAAAAGGGCCGCTTGCTCCAAGGAGCCAGCGGCCTTTCTTATTCCTCCCCGGAAGGGGAGGTGTCGCCGCGCAGCGGTGACGGAGGGGCCGAAACCTCACGCTCTAACGCACCGCTCCGACCCCTCCACCACCCTTCGGGCGGTCCCCCTCCCCGTTCCGGGGAGGAATATTCATTCGCGCAGAGACGCAGAGTTCGTAGAGAAGGACATGGGTTCACGCGAAGGAGCGGGAAAAATCTCTGCGTTCTCCGCGTCTCTGCGCGAATATCTTATAGAGCCCAGCAAGTGCTCAGCATAGCAATCCGCCATGCTGACCTTGTTTAACATCTGTGGCGTTTCAGGCGGTGACGGCGCGGCCAGAGCATGACAACGACAGAGCTTCCAGGTTGGTCATTGAAGTTTGAACGCAAAAAACGGGAGGCGGTCGGTCGGGATTAACGGGCATTGCTTGGGCGAGGGTGATTCTGCCCATTCTCTCCGAAGGAATATCATGCCGCAATCGTCCCCATCGTCCCGGCCCATGACACTATCCGAATGGGCGATGCTGATCGCACTCGCGGTGCTTTGGGGCGGCTCTTTCTTTTTCAACGGCGTGGCCGTTCGAGAATTGCCCGTCTTTACGATCGTCGTTTCCCGCGTCGGCCTTGCCGCGCTTATTCTGCTATTGGCCCTGAAGTTGCGCGCGGAACGGTTGCCGACGGATCGCAAGGTCTGGATGGCGTTTTTCGGGATGGGGTTGCTGAATAACGCCATTCCCTTTTCCCTGATCGTCTGGGGGCAGCAACAGATCGCCTCGGCGGTTGCCTCTATCCTGAACGCCTCCACGCCGCTCTTTACGGTCCTGTTCGCCCATTTCCTGACCAGCGACGAAAAGATGACGCGCGGCAAGCTGGCAGGCGTCGTCATCGGCTTTGTCGGCGTCGCCATCATGGTTGGGTCCGACGCATGGCAGGCGCTCGGCGGCCACGTCCTCGCGCAGCTATTGTGTCTTGCCGGGGCAATCTCCTATGCCTTCGCAGGCATCTTCGGACGCCGTTTCCAGTCAATGGACATAACGCCCATGACC
>PHEM01000093.1 GCA_002842935.1 Alphaproteobacteria bacterium HGW-Alphaproteobacteria-13
CCTGGGCAGCAAGTGGCGCTGGAACACCACATCGACCGTCTGGAGATAGAATTCCGCCGTCATGTCGCAGACGGACCGATATTCGTCATAGAATTCCTTGGTCTTGTCGGCGCTCTCGCCGTCGCCTTCGACCAGATGCCGGAACATCTCCCAATGGCTCATCATGTGGTTGCCGAGGTTCATCGACATGAAGCCCGCGAGTTGCAGGAAGCCCGGATAGACGCGCCGCCCCGCGCCCGGATAATAAGCGGGAACGGTCGCGATGACATTTTCCTGGAACCAGGCATGGGGGCGCGTCGTCGCATGCTGGTTGACGGCGGTCGGCGCCTTGCGCGTGTCGATCGGCCCGCCCATCATCGTCAGCGTCCGGGGCCTGCACTTGTTCCGGTCGGCGGACATGATCGCGGCGGCAGCATAGCTGGGCACCGACGGCTGGCACACCGCCAGCACATGCGCGCCCGGCCCGATATGCTCCAGCCAGCCGATGAGATAGTCGATATAGTCGTCGAGGTCGAAGCGCCCCTCCTCCAGCGGCACGTTGCGCGCGTCGCGCCAGTCGGTGATCCACACGTCATGGCCGGGCAACATGCGCTCGACCGTACCGCGCAGCAGCGTCGCATAATGGCCCGACATCGGCGCGACGATCAGCAGCTTGGGCGCATTCTTCGTGCCCTTGTGCTGGAAATGCTTGAGCTGGCCGAAGGGACGGCGCGCCTCGACGGTTTCGGTCACGCGCACCGTCTCGCCATCGACGATCGTTTCGTGAAGGTCGAAACCGGGCTTGCCGCGCGGCGCCGCGGCATGGGCGAACACCTCGAGCGCGGAGGCGAACATCGGGCTGCCGCCGAAATAGCCAAGCGGATTGGCGGGATGCTGCATCACCTGCGCTCCCGCGGTCGCCAGCGCGCTCGCCCCCGCGAGCCAGTTCTTCTGCATGTCAAAGGCATGATACAGCATGTGATGAAGTCCTTGCGTCCAACCCCGGCGCTCTGACGGCGCCGCAAAGAGGCCACACTCTAGGCAATCGCAGCCATTGTGCAATGCATCATTTCACAAGGTGGAGAGCGACGCGGAGAGCGACAGCGATGCCCCGCGCGATTTTGCGGCGTTGAGCGCCGTCGCCGTCACTGCTAGGGCCGTGACGATGGCGACCGTTCCCGATCAATCCGCCCCGCCCGCCGCCGCCGAAGCGCAGGAACCGCGCCGCCGCAAGCTCGGCAGCCTGGCGATGGTGTGGCACTATGCCAGCCGCTATCCGCTGCAACTGATCGTCGCCGCCATCGCGCTGGGCGTCGCGGCGCTCTCCACGCTCGCCATTCCCTATCAATTCAAGGAGATGATCGACAGCGGCTTCATCGCGGGCGGCGGCGACGTCGCGCCGCATTTCCGCCTTTTCTATGTGATCGTCCTGACGCTCGCGGCGGCGACGGCGCTGCGCTTCTATTTCGTGAGCTGGCTCGGCGAGCGCACCGTCGCCGACATCAGGCAGGCGGTGCAGCGCAACCTGCTGCGCCTCGCCCCCGGATTCTTCGAGGAGAACCGCCCGTCCGAAATCGCCTCGCGCATGACGGCGGACACCGCGATCATCGAACAGATCGTCGGCTCGACCGTCTCCGTCGCGCTGCGCAATCTGGTGATGGGCATCGGCGGCATCATCTATCTGTTCAGCCTGTCGCCGGCGCTGACCGCCGGGATCGTGTTGGGCATCCCGGTGATCGTTGCGCCGATCGTCATCCTCGGGCGGCGGCTGCAGAAAGTCTCGCGCGCCAGCCAGGACCGCGTCGCCGACATCGGCGCGACCACCGCCGAACAGATGGGCGCGATGAAGATCGTCCAGGCTTTCGGGCAGGAAGCACGCGAGGCGGATCGCTTCAGCGCGGCGGTCGAGGCCAATTTCGCGACCGCGAAGCGCCGCATCCTGCTGCGCGCGATCATCACCGCGACCGTCATCGGCCTGCTGTTCGGCGCGATCACCACGCTGCTCTGGTACGGCGCGGAGGGCGTCGCGGCAGGGACGATCACGGGCGGCACCATCGCCGCCTTCGTCCTGACGGGCGGGCTGGTCGCGGGGGCGTTCGGCGCGCTGACCGAAGTCTATGGCGACCTGCTGCGCGCCGCCGGGGCGGCCGAGCGGCTCAGCGAGCTTCTCCACGCCCGGCCGGCCATCGCCGCGCCCGCCGCCCCGCGCCCGCTGCCACGGCCGCCGGTCGGCACGCTGGAGTTCGCCGATGTCGAGTTCCGCTATCCGACGCGCCCCGACACCGCCGCGCTCCGTCATTTCTCACTGACCGTCCACCCGCGCGAGACGGTGGCGATCGTCGGTCCCTCGGGCGCGGGCAAGTCGACCTTGTTCCAGCTTGCGGAGCGTTTCTATGACCCGCAGGCGGGGCGGATATTGCTCGACGGCGTGCCGCTGACCGAAGCCGACCCGGCCGACATCCGCGCCCGCATCGCCATGGTGCCGCAGGAAACGGTGATCTTCGCCGCGTCGGCGCGCGACAATCTGCGCTATGGCAATTGGGACGCGAGCGACGAAGAGCTGTGGGCGGCCGCACACGCGGCCAATGCGGAGGAATTCCTGCGGGGGCTGCCGCAGGGACTCGACACCTTCATGGGCGAGGGCGGCGCGCGCCTGTCGGGCGGCCAGCGCCAGCGCGTCGCCATCGCGCGGGCGCTGTTGCGCCGCGCCCCGCTGCTGCTGCTCGACGAGGCGACATCGGCGCTCGACGCCGAATCGGAGCGGCTGGTGCAGGATGCGCTCGAGGCGCTGATGCACGACCGCACGACGATCGTCATCGCCCACCGGCTCGCCACCGTCCGCGCCGCCGACCGCATCGTCGTGCTGGATGAAGGCCGCATCGTCGAGGAAGGACGCCACGACGATCTCGTCGCCGCCGACGGTCTCTATGCCCGCCTCGCGCGGCTTCAGTTTCAGGATAATCTCGCCGCCGCCTGACTTTTCGCGAAAGGATCGCCGATGCTCTATGACGCCCTTGTCCCCGCCTATGCGAACGGCCTGCGCGCGCTGTCCGGCCAGCTCGACAAGGCGCTGGCATGGGGCGAGGAGAACAGCGTCGGCGAGTTGCAGTTCATGGCCGCGCGCCTGGCGCCCGACATGTTCCCGCTCGCGACGCAAGTGCGCTTTTCCTGCCTTCAGGCCGTGTTGGCCCCGGTCCGGCTGGGCGCGGAGGGCGCGCCCGAATTTGCCGACGACGCCGGCAATTTCGCGGGACTCCAGCAACAGATCGCCGCGGCGCTGGACTGGCTCGACGGTCTCGACCGCGCCGCGCTGGGCGCGGACGGCGACCGGCCCTTCAGCTTCACGCTGCCGAACGGCATGACCTTCGACATGACGGCGGCGACTTACGTGCGCGACTGGGCGCATCCGCAATATTATTTCCACATCGTCGCCGCCTATGCGGTGCTGCGCCACATGGGCGTCCCGCTCGGCAAGGCCGATTATGTCAGCTATATGACGCCATATCTGCGGCCCGGCACCGCGCCCGGCCTATGAGGCCCAGTCCGCCGCCAGACGCCGCGCCGCCAGCGCGAACAGCAAGGCGCTGACCAGATAAAAGCCCAGACCGGCGAGCAGCGAGACCTGAAGCGAATCCGGACCGAAACGCGCCGCGAAATAATCGGACATCGCGCCGAAGATCAGCGTCCCGCCGACGAACCCCATCAGATTGTTCACGAGCAGGAAAAGCGCCGACGCCGTCGCGCGCGCCGATGGATGCACGATATTCTGGACGGCGGCCAGGATCGGGCCGAGCCAGGCGACCGACAGGATCGTCGGCAGCAGGAACAGCGGCAGCGCCAGCACCAGATCGCGATTCAGCATCGCGGCGGCATAGAGCGGCACGATCAGCACCGCCGCGATCGCGGGAACCATGGCATAGGCGGCGCGATTCCGCGTCCCGAAGCGGTCGCCGAGCCAACTGCTGAGCCAGATGCCGAAAACGCCGCCGACCAGCGCGATGAGGCTGCCGTAATGCGCGATGTCCATCAGCGGCAGCCGCAGCGTGCGCGACGCGAAGGACGGCAGCCAGAAGGTCAGCCCATATCCCGCCATCGAACCGAATCCGGACCCGAAGGCGAGCAGCAGAAAGCTGGGCTTGCGCAGCAGCGCCGCCGCCGCCTGCCGCAGCGAAGGCCCTTTTTCGCCGTCGCCCTCGGCCAGACCCTCCGCGTCGCGCTTCCGCCGCGCGGCGGCGGCGTCGCGGACGGTCATCGCAAAGATCGGCGTGAACAACAGGCCGACAAGCCCGATGGCGATGAAGGCCATGCGCCAGCCCCACAGCGACGCGATCCAGCCGCCCAGGAACAGCCGCGCCGCCGATCCGATGGGCAGCCCCATGGAATAGACGCCGATCGCCCGCGCCCGCCCTTCCGCCGGGAAATTGTCGGAGATCATCGCGTGCGCGGGCGCGACGCCGCCCGCCTCTCCGACCCCCACGCCGACGCGAAGCAGGAAGAACTGGACGAAGCTGGACGCAAATCCGCAGAGCATGGTGAACAGGCTCCAGATGCCGATCGCGATGCCGATGACGCGCGGGCGGCTCCAGCGGTCCGCAAGCCAGGCGATCGGTATCGCGAGGCTGGTATAGAAGAGCGCGAACGCCAGCCCGCCCAGCAGGCCCAGCTCGGTATCCGACAGGCGAAGCTCCGCCTTGATCGGCACCGCGAGCACGCTCACCAACTGGCGGTCGACCACGTTCAGCACATAGGAAAAAGCCAGCATGGCCAGCAGGACGCGGCTGTAACCGCGCCCGGCGCCTGCCTGCTCTCCCGCGCCGTCCGCGCGCCCGATGCCGTCAGCCATGATCGCCTCCATCCCGGCGCCCCGCGCAGCGATAGGCCGCATCGACCAGTGACTGCCCCCGCTCGTTCAGGAAAATGCCGGTGCCCATCTGGTTCATCGCATATCCAAAGGACATCTCCAGTTCCGGGTCGGCGAAGCCAATGCTTCCGCCCGCACCGACATGTCCAAAGGCGCGCTCGCCGATCAGGACCGAATAGCGGCGGCCCTCGCTTTGCGCGCGATTGTCCATGCGCGCCATGAAGCCCGGCGTGAAGCGCGTCGGCAGCAACAGGACCGCATCACGCTCCGTGGCCGTCGATATGGCGGCCATCTTTTGCCTTTGCCGGTGGGAGACGAGGCTCTCGGCGCGGCCGGCCAGCGGCCGGTACAATCCGGCGAGACCGCGCGCGTTGGTGATCCCGCCCGCGGCGCCGATTTCGGCGGCGCGCGCCCAGCGCGTGTTGGGAGCAAAAACGCGGCCGGACGGGCCATCCTCGAAATCGAAATAACCCCCGGTGTTCCGCATCGTGAAGGCCGTCACGGAGGCGGCGTCCTCCGCCGCGAGGCGCGCGAAGTCGGCGACGGGTTCGTCCGCGGGGGCGGGGAGGATGTCCGCGACGCGGCGCTCTTCCGTTTCCGGCAAGCCGATCCAGAAATCGAGTCCCAGCGGTCCCGCCACCTGCTCCGCGAAGAAGGCGCCCAGCGACTGCCCCGATGCCCGGCGCACCAGTTCGCCCACGGTCCAGCCGAAGGTGAAGGCGTGATAGCCGTTCCGCGTCCCCGGCTCCCAGAAAGGCGGCTCCTGTTCCAGCCGCGCGACCATATAGTCCCAGTCGGCGACCGAGCGCGGCGGCAACGGGTCGCGAAACCCCGGAACGCCGACGCTGTGGTTCAGCATCATGGAGACCGTGGCCGCTTCCTTTCCGGCCCGGAAACCCGGCCAATATTGCGAAACAGGGACCGCCAGCTCCAACTGCCCGCGATCGGCCAATATATGCGCGCAAAGCGCCGTCGCCGCCTTGGTGCAGGAAAAGACGACGACCATCGTGTCGCCTTCCCACGGACGCCGCGCCGCCTTGTCGGCCCAGCCGCCCCACAGGTCGATCTTGGTTTCCCCCGCGATCTCGACGCAGACGCTGGCGCCGACTTCGCCGTGGCGCGCGAAATTGCGGGCGAAGCTGTCCGCCACATCTTCCCAGCCAGGCGCGACGAAACCGCGCACGGGATGACCGTTCGATTCGCGCCGGATTTCTGGCATCAGCGCGCCGAATTCGGGCAGGCCGCGGCGGCGGCGGCAGGATGGTTACGGCGCATATGATCTCCCCAGGGCCAGCACCTATGCTGGCGGCGCGGGGGCAGCGCGGCAAGGACGGGGCCTCGCAATGTGGCAGCGGATAATTTCGCTCAGCCCAGTCCCGATTGGCCCTGGCGCGACAGGATCGCCTGGCGATAGCGCGCGGGGTTCATCCCGAACCAGTCCGTACAGGCGCGGCGAAAGCTGCGTTCGTCCGAAAAGCCGAGTTCGCTGGCGATGTCGGAAAAGGGCTGGCCGCTTTCGATCAGCGCCGTGACCAGCGTCTTGCGCATCTCCGTCGTGATCTCGCGAAAGCTCACGCCCTCATCGCCCAGCCGCCGCCGCAGCGTCGCCACGCTCAGCCCCAGCCGCCGCGCGACCGCTTCGGCGCCCAGCGATTCGCGCGCCAGGATCGTTTCGACGCGCCGCCGGGTTTCCGACCGCCCGCCCGCCGGCTGGTCAGGCACATGAAGCGAGCGCAGCTCGCGCATGAACTGGCCGATCGGGACGGCGCCCAGCCGCCCCAGCTTGACGGGCAGGATCGGAAGGTCGCCCGCCGCCAGCGGGTAGCACAGGGTAACGCCCGTTCCCTCGCGCCGGATCGGGCAGGACAGGACCGTCACGAACGTGTTCTCGATGCCGGGCGGGGGCGGCGCGGCGCGGACATGGGCGGCGTGGATCGCCTCTCCGGTCATCCAGCGCAAGGCGCAGTGGAGGACCACGGCATAGACTTCGTGATAGATATCGCGCACGGGGCTTGCCGGGCCGTGCAGGCGCAGCGACACTTCCAGCATGTCGCGCCGCTTGTGGACATGGACGTCGAAGTCCGGCCGGATCAGATGCGACACGTTGACGAAGCGCCGCAGCGCCCCCTGGACGTCCTTTCCGTGGCACATGATGCCGATATGCAGGTCGAAATGGCCGGGATGCAGGGGCTGCGGCGCAAGGCCGTAGGATTCGTCGCCGATCGCGAAAATCCGGTCGCGCATCTGCGTCCATGCCTGCGAATAGGAAATATCGCCGCGTAGCGCCGCCGGCATGTCCGCCTGGGGACACTCCTCCTCCGCCGCGAGGCATTCGCGCGCGCTTTCGTCGCCGAGCAGCGCGGTCACATAGCGGACGGCAAGCTGCGGGAGGGAATCCGCGGCCGGAATTTCGCCTTTGTCGGTCATGACTTGCCTCCCTCCCCCGCCTTGCCGGATGGCAAGCACCCGATCGAAATTGTCAGGGCTTGGCGAATAGCGGACCTGCCACGAAAATCCAGCCTCTCCTCATTCGCGCTTCATCTATGGGGCAAAAGTTGAGCGAAAATGCCCGCATCGAAATTGAGGCGAGCCGTCCTTGTTGAAGCGGGCGGCGGCCAATAGGTCTGACCCGCATGATGGATCCATGGAACCGCTCGCGAAAGGCGCGCGGGAACCAGGGGATGATGTCCCAACGGACAGGGAGGACGAAAATGATCAAAATCAGTCACCGGAAAATGCTTCTCTGCGTCAGCGCCAGCGCCGGCGCACTTCTGGGCTTTCCGGTCTCGGCACAGGCGCAGGGCTTCGCCGGCGACCCGGCGTTCAGCGACGATGCCTCCGGCGGCGAGATCGTCGTCACGGCCCGGCGCCGCGAAGAATCGCTTCAGGATGTGCCGATCGCCGTCACAGCCATCTCCAGCGACGCGCTCGATCTCAGCGGCGCGCAGGACATCACCGCCATTTCCCAGTCCACGCCCAGCGTGACGCTGGAAAATTCGCGCGCGACGGGTTCCACGCTGTCGGCCTTCATTCGCGGCGTCGGGCAACAGGACCCTGTCGCCGGTTTCGAACAGGGCGTCGGCATCTATCTCGACGATGTCTATTTCAATCGGCCACAAGGCGCGCTGCTCGACATCTATGATGTGGAGCGGATCGAGATCCTGCGCGGTCCCCAGGGCACGCTCTATGGCCGCAACACCATCGGCGGCGCCGTCAAATATGTGACGCGGCGCATCCGCGCGGACAAGGCGACCTTCCGCGCGAAACTCGCTTACGGCAGCTATAACCAGATGGATGCCGTCGCGTCGGTGACGGCGCCGGTGTCCGACACGCTGCGCGTCGGCGCCACGGTCGCCACGCTCAGCCGCGACGGCTTCGGCACCAACCTCACCACGGGGAAGGACAATTACGACAAGGCCGTCTTCGGCGCGCGCGGCACGGTCGAGTGGGAACCCGCCGACGGGCTGCTGTTCCGCCTGTCCGGCGACTATACGCACGACACGTCGCAGCCTCGCCACGGCTATCGCATGCTACCCGGTCTCACGCAGCCCAAGCTGCTGAAGGGCAAATATGACACGACGGCGGGCATCACGCGGCGCGGACCCTATTCCGAAAATGACGTCGAAGCATGGGGCAGCCAGATGTCCGTGGACTGGACGGTCGCGCCCGACTGGCGGATCCGCTCGATCACGGCCTATCGCGAGGACGACACCCGCTCGCCGGTCGATGTCGATTCGACGCCCCTCAATTCGTTCGACATCCCGATCGTCTATACCAACTGGCAGTTCAGCCAGGAGCTTCAGCTCCTTTATGAAGGCGACAGCCTCGCGCTGGTCGCGGGCGTCTATTATCTCGACGCCAATGCGCTGACGGCGTTCGACAGCGTGTTCCA
The DNA here is from genome assembly GCA_002842935.1 of Alphaproteobacteria bacterium HGW-Alphaproteobacteria-13. Classification (GTDB taxonomy): domain Bacteria; phylum Pseudomonadota; class Alphaproteobacteria; order Sphingomonadales; family Sphingomonadaceae; genus Sphingopyxis. Next base: position 8,733 of record PHEM01000093.1, read on the forward strand.
GGTCGTGACGCAATTCACCATGGGGGATGTCGACACAAAGGCCTGGGCCGTCTTCGGTGAAGCGACCTGGGACATGACGGACAGCCTCAGCCTCACGCTCGGCGGACGCTATACCAGGGACAAGCGCACGTCGCACGTGCAGCGGGAATTTTTCCTTGGCGACAGCTCGCCCTATTTCGGCGGAACCGGCGCCAGCATCACCCTGCCCGTGGTGGTAGACGGCGTAGAGGTCGTTCCCACCTTCAACGGCACGCGCACCGACTCGGCCTTCACGCCGCGCGCGATCCTGGCGTGGAAGCCCGTGGAGGAAGTCAATTTCTATGGCTCCTACTCGCGCGGTTTCAAGGGCGGCGGCTTCGACCCGCGCGGCGATTTCGGCAACCCCGACGTCCGGCAGGGATTCAGGCCGGAGTTCGTCGATTCCTATGAAGTGGGCGCAAAGACGTCGTTCCTGAACGGGCGCGTGACGGCGAATACCGCCTTTTTCTACGCCGATTATACCGATGTCCAGATTCCGGGATCGGTGGTGGTCGAAGGGCCGCCAGTCGCCTTTGTCGGGACGCTGACCAACGCCGGCAAGGCGCGCATCTATGGCGTCGAGTTCGAAGGCGCCGCGCAGCTCAGCGATTCGCTGCGCGCGAACATCTCCTTCGCGCACAACAATGCCGCCTACACCCGCTTCATCGTCAACAATGTCAACGTGGCACGCGATCGCGATGTCCAGAACACGCCCGCGTGGATGGGTTCCGGCGGTCTCACTTACTCGGTCCCGATCGGCTCGGGCCGTTTCAGCCTGACGGGTTCGGCGTCCTATCGCGGCAAGACGCAGCAGTTCGAGGTCGCAATGCCGCTGATCGACCAGAAAGGCTATTGGCTGTTCGACGCGGGCGCGCAGTGGGTGGCCGACAGCGATCGTGTGCGCATCGGACTGTATGGACGCAATCTCAGCGACAAGCGCTACATCACGTCGGGATATTATTTCCCGGGGGCCGCGACCGACAATTCCGTCACGGCCTATTACGGCAATCCGCGCACCGTGACGGCATCGGTCGAGTTCCGCTTCTAGGGTCTGATGAGATTAGGCTGACGCATATCCAGAGTTGACGAGGTAGTTTCGGCATTCGTCTGCGGAGAAGGTGTCGAGCAGGGAGCCGATGCGTTTCCAT
>PHEM01000094.1 GCA_002842935.1 Alphaproteobacteria bacterium HGW-Alphaproteobacteria-13
GGTCCCGCCGTGAATCGCTTGGCCTTCGCCGATGTCGCCGCTAAAGGAAGCGGCCCGCGGCGCGAAAGCGGGAATCGCGAGTGACGGGATGGAGGTTTGAGTGGCGCTTGGCCCGACTGACAACAAGGCGTTCCTGCAGGAAGTCGACGAGGCCGTCCGCAAGGACCGGCTCGACACGATCATGCAGCGCTATGGCCGTTGGATCGCCGCCGCCGTCATCGCCGCGCTGATCGCGTTCGGCGGCTATCTCTATTGGGAACACCGGCAGGACAATGCGCGCGGCGAACAGGCCGAACGGATGGTCGCGGCGCTCGACAAGCTGCAATCGGGACAGGCCGATGCCGCCACGGCGGACTTTAGGAAGCTGGAGAGCGAAGGCGGTCCCGCCTATCGCGCCGCCGCCCAGTTTCAGCAGGCGAACATGAAGGCGGAGGGCGGGGACCTGAAGGCCGCCGCCGCGCTGATGGCCAAGGTCGCCGCCGATGCGAAGCTCGACAAGTCGCTGCGCGACATCGCGCTGATCCGCCAGACCGCTTTCGAATATGACACGCTGAAGCCCGAGACGGTCATCGCGCGCATGAAGCCGATGGTCGATGCCAAGGACCCGGCGTCAAGCTGGTTCGCCAGCGCCGCCGAATTGTCGGCGGTCGCCCATTACCGCCTGGGCCAATATGAGCAGGCCGGGGCGCTCTATGGCCGCATCGCCAAGCTACCGGGCGTGGCGAAGTCGCTTCAGTCGCGCACGGTGCAGATGGCCGGGATGCTGGGCGTCGATGCCGTGGCCGACAGGGCGGAAGACAGCGCCGAAGCCGACAAGGGCGCGGCGGCGAGCGCGAAAAAATGAGGAAGCCGAAGATCATGCCGAACATGCGTCCCATCCTTTACGGCACCCTGCTTGCGCTTCCGCTCGCGGGCTGCGGCGTGTTCAAGGGCAACGGCGGGCCGAAGACGCCCACGGTGGGCGAGCGCGTGTCGATCCTGTCCAACGACAACAGCGTCAAGGTCGACCCGGCGACGGCGGGGATCGAGGTGATCCTGCCCGCGCCCGCCGTCAACGCGGCCTGGGCGCAGTCGGGCGGCAATGCGTCGAAGTCGATGGGCCATCCGGCGCTCGGCGCGGCGCGCACGCAGGTCTGGCAGGCCGACATCGCGGGCGGCAACAAGAAACAGCGTCTCGCCTCTGCGCCGGTCGTCGCCGACAATCGGCTGTTCGCGGTCGGCACCGACGCCGTCGTCACCGCCTTCTCCGCCGACAGCGGCGCGCGGCTGTGGAGCGTCGCGATCGGCAGCACGGGCAAGGATTACAAGGATTCGCTGTTCGGCGGCGGCGCCTCGGTCGATGGCGACGTGGTCTATGCGACCAGCGGCGCGGGCGACGTCGCGGCGCTGAAGGCGGCGGACGGCAGCCTGCTGTGGAAGGCGAAGCCTTCGGGACCGCTGCGCGGCGCGCCGACGGTGGCCTTCGGCGGCGTCTATGTGATCAGCCAGGACAACCAGATTTTCGCGCTCAGCGCCGCCAATGGCGCGGTGCTGTGGCAGGCGACGGCCTCGATGGAGGCGGGCAGCATCTTCGGCGCGGGTTCGCCCGCCGCCGGGCAGGGCACGATCGTCGCGGGCTTTTCGTCGGGCGAGGTGCAGGCCTATCGGTACGAGAACGGCCGCGACCTGTGGGAAGACGCGCTGGCGCGCACGTCGATGGCGCTGTCGGTCTCGACGCTGTCCGACGTCGATGCCGACCCGGTGATCGATCGCGGCCGCGTCTTCGCGCTGGGGCAGGGCGGCCGCATGGCGAGCTATGAGCTGCTGACGGGGCAGCGGAGTTGGGAAATCTCGATCGCGGGCATCTCGACGCCCTATGTGGTCGGCGAATGGGTCTATGTGATGACCGACGACGGCAAACTGCTGTGCGTCGCGCGCGGCAGCGGCAAGGTGCGCTGGCTTCAGCAGCTCGCGCGTTTCCGCGTCGAAACCGACAAGAAGAAAAAGGACCCGATCCGCTGGACCGGCCCGATCCTGGCGGGTGGCCGCCTGATCGCCGTGAACAGCGAGGGTCAGCTTGTCGAATTTTCGCCGACGGACGGGCGGACGCTGGCGACGATGGAGTTCAAATCGTCGCTGTCGCAGCCGCCGGTGGTCGCGAACAACACGCTCTATATCTTGGCGGACGACGGGCGGATCACGGCCTGGCGGTAAGCCTATCGACGAAGCGCCACCTCTGTTTCGTCATGCTGAACTTGTTTCAGCATCCATGGTCAGGTCTTTCCTTCCATACCGCCTGTCATTCGAGAGTAGACCATGGACCCTGAAACAAGTTCAGGGTGACGAGATAAAGTGCGGCGTTGCAGGAAAATGGCATAGTCGCCAAAAGATAGGATGATATCATGCCGCGATCCGCGACGATCGCCATTGTCGGCCGGCCCAATGTCGGCAAATCGACGCTGTTCAACCGGCTGGTCGGCAAGCGCCTGGCGCTGGTCGACGACCAGCCGGGCGTCACGCGCGACCGGCGCGAAGGCGACGGGCAGCTTTTGGGGCTGAATTTCCGCATCGTCGATACGGCGGGGTTCGAGGATCAGGACGCCGCGACGCTGCCGGGGCGGATGCGCGTCCAGACCGAAAAGGCGGTGCGCGAGGCTGACGCCGCGCTGTTCCTGATCGACGCGCGCGCGGGCGTCACGCCGCTGGACGAGGAAATAGCCCGCTGGCTGCGCAGCGAGGACACGCCGATCATCCTGTGCGTCAACAAGGCCGAAGGCAAGCAGGGCGAGACCGGGCTGATGGAATCCTATGCGCTCGGCTTCGACAACCCGATCGCGCTCAGCGCCGAACATGGCGAAGGCGTGGTCGATCTGTTCGACGCGCTGCGCCCGATCGTCGAGCCTTTCATGGAGACCGAAGAGGCGGCGGTCGAGTTGGAAGAAGGCGAGGACGAACCGCTCGGCCCACTCAAGCTCGCGATCGTCGGCCGCCCCAACGCGGGCAAATCGACGCTGATCAACCGCATGATCGGCGAGGACCGGCTGATCACCGGGCCGGAGGCGGGGATCACGCGCGATTCGATCCGCGTCGACTGGCAATGGGAAAAGGACGGCGAAGTCCACCCCATCCAGCTGTTCGACACCGCCGGGATGCGCAAGCGCGCCAAGGTGCAGGACAAGCTGGAGAAGCTCTCGGTCGCCGACGCGCTGCACGCCGTCGATTTCGCCGAAGTCGTCGTGCTGCTGCTCGACGCGACCAAGGGGCTGGAGGCGCAGGACCTGCGCATCGCCGACCGCGTGCTGGAGGAAGGGCGCGCGCTGATCGTCGCGCTCAACAAATGGGACGTGGCGGAGGAGGCTTCGGCGCTGTTCAACGGCGTGCGCGCGGCGCTCGACGACGGGCTGTCGCAGGTCAAGGGCGTGCCCTTGCTCAGCATATCGGGCGCGACGGGGAAGGGGATCGACACGCTGGTGCGCGTCGCCTTCGAACAGCGCGCGATCTGGACGCAGCGTGTGTCCACGGCGAAGCTCAACCGCTGGTTCGAACGCGCGGTCGAGGCGAACCCGCCGCCCGCGCCCGGCGGCAAGCGCATCAAGCTGCGCTATATGACGCAGGCGCGGACGCGGCCGCCGACCTTCGTCGTGTTCGGCAGCCGCACCGACGCGCTGCCCGCCAGCTATCAGCGCTATCTGATGAACGGGATGCGCAAGGAACTGGGCTTTCAGGGCGTGCCGATTCGCCTGAATTTCCGCAACACGCGCAATCCTTATGACAATTAGGCGCTATGACAATTGAGGTCGACGCGCGCGGGATGCGCTGTCCCTGGCCCGCGCTGCGGCTGGCGCGGGCGATGCGCGAGGCGGCGGACGTGCTGCTGATCGCCGACGATCCGCAGGCGGGGCGCGAAGTCGCGGCGCTGGCGGGCGAACACGGCTGGCGAATCGAGGGCGGCGAGGACGCGTCGGGCGAGGGGCGCTGGCGCGTGCGCCGGGGGTAACGGCTTTTTTACTGTCTTTTGCCATGGTCCGCTCGGGACCAACCGCTGTGGCATATCGAGGACGGACTTTGGACGAAAACCTGGTCGACTGGGATGAATATCGCGCGACGCGCGTGCGCTTGGGCGCGTCCTTCGTGCGGATTCTGGGCTATTTTAGCGAAGACGGCATCAAGGCGGTCGCCGCGATCGAGGATGCGATGCGCGCGCGCGATGCGCGCGGCATCGTCATACCCGCGCATACGCTGAAGAACGAGGCGCTTCAGTTCGGTGCCGAAAGCCTGGGGACGCTGGCCGAGGACATCGAGATGTTCGCGCGCCACTGCGTCGAGACGCAGGACAGCCCCGAGGAATATCTGCCGCGCGTCGTCGCGCTGCGCCCGCTGTTCGAGGAGACGCTGGCCGTGCTGGAGCGCGAGGCGAATCCGCTGGTCCAGCGCCGCCGCGCTTAGGTTTTCCGCATCGGCTGGAGCCGGCCGCGCGCCAGGCTGCGCCACAGCCATTCGAGTGGGCCATAGCGATAGCGTTCGAGCCATGGCTGCGACCAGAGCAGCATCGCGACCCACGCGCCCAGGCAGAAGAGATAGAGCGGCCAGCGCCCGACTGCGCCGAACAGCCCCAGGCCATAGCCATAGAAGATCGTCGTCATCACGATGCTGGCGCCGATATAGTTGGAAAAGGCGACGCGCCCCGCCGCCGCGACGCGGGCCAGCCACGGGCGCGCGCTCATGCGCCGGATGAGCAGCAGCAGCAGCGCCGCATAGGCGATGGTCATCATCAGCCGCCCCGGTCCCGCCCAGGCGAGGAAGGCGTTGACCGCGACGATATGGTCGAATCCCGACCGCCACTGCACCCATGCGACGAGCAAGGTCAGCAACAACCCCGGCGCCAGCCAGCACAGCGCGGCGCGGCGATAGCGGGCGCTGTCCCACGCGCCGCCGAGGAAACCGTTGCGCAGCAGCGCCATGCCGATCATCATCAGCGGCAGCGTTTCCAGCAGCGACATCAGCAGCATGGCAAAGGGACCGCTCGCCCGGTCCAGCCGCTCGGCCAGGATCGGCAGCCAGGGACCGCGATAGAGCGCCAGTTCGCGCGTCACTTCTTCATCGATCGCCGCATATTGGGCGCGGATCGCTTCGCCCGCCGCGGCCATCGGCGATTCCGGTCCCGCATATGCGGCGACGAGCTGCGTGCCGAAGAACAGCGAATGCAAGAGCACGCCGATCGCGAACAGCACCGCCGCCCAGCGGATCAGGCGGCGCGGTTCCCACTCGCGAAAGGTGAAGGCGATGCAGCCGACCACGGCGTAGAGGAACAATATGTCGCCCCACCAGATCAGGAAATAATGGCAAAGCCCGAACAGGCCGAGCCACATCATGCGCCGGTAATGGACCGCCCCGGCATCCTGCCCCGCCGCCTCCGCGCGGTCGGCGATCAGGATCATGCTCGCCCCGAACAGGATCGAGAAGAGACCCCGCATCTTGCCGTCGAACAGGACGAAGCCCAGCGCCCAGGCGGCGATGTCCGCCGCCGTCTCGCCGCCATAGGCACGCGGGGATACGGTCGCCATTTCGGGCATGGCAAAAGCGACGATGTTCATCGCCAATATGCCCATCACCGCAAAACCGCGCAGCGCGTCGAGCGTCAGCAGCCGTTCGGTTCGCGTGCCGTCCCTGTCCATGGCCGTGTCCATGGCCGACTGCTACGGGGCGCGGCGCGGACGGTCCAGCGCGAAATCCGGCGCATCGACAATATTGACATCTATGTCAGTAGTGCTATGAGAGGGGGATCATACTGCCCGAGGATTCGTCATGACCGCCAATACCCTTCCGCTCTCTCATCCCGACCGGACCGACACCGGCTTTCGCCCGCTGAAGGCGTGGCGCCATTTCCGCAAGCTGATCGCCGACAAGGAAGATACCGAACAGGTGTTCCACATCATCGACGCGCTGCGCGACAATCGCTTCGCGCGGTCGGTCGAGGCGTTTTTCGCGACGGCGCAAGGGCGGAAGCTGCTGGCGGAGCGGCCCTATCTGCCGGACCTGCTCGACGATCACGACCGGCTGAAGACGCTGCCGGAAGGAACGGTCGGACGCGTCTATGTCGATTTCATGGAGCGCGAGGGGCTGACGGCGCAGGGGCTTGTCGACGAATCGATGAAGTTCCGCGAAAAGAAGCCGCGCTTCGAGGACAAGATGGAGTTGTTCAGCGACCGGCTGCGCGACACGCACGACCTGTCGCATATCCTGACCGGCTATGGCCGCGACGCGCTGGGCGAGCAATGCGTGCTGGCCTTTTCCTACAGCCAGACGCCGAGCTGGGGCACGCTGTTCATCGCCTGGGCCGGCGCGCGCGAAATGCGCAAAGGGCTGGGCCGCCGCTATCCCGTCTATGCCGCCGTGCGCGAGGGGCAGCGGAACGGCCGCGCCGCGCTGCACATCGCGCATCAGGATATCGAGGCGCTGCTCGCCGAACCGATCGACGCCGCGCGCCAGCGGCTGGGTATCGCCGAGCCGACCGTCTATCATCAGGTCCACGCGATGATGCGCGCCGACGGCATCGATCCTTATGACCTGCTGGGCACCCAGGCGGCGGAAGTGTCCGTACAGCCGGAATTCGCAAAGGCGGCGTAGCCCCAAGATCCTCCCCGTCGCGTAGCGATGGGGAGGGGGACCGCGCCCGAAGGGCGTGGTGGAGGGGTTTCTACCTCGCCATGCAAAAGCGGACGATGCGGTCGGCCGCCGCTACCGGATCGGCCAGCACCTCTTTCGCCGCGACTCGCAGCAGCGTGAAGCCCTGCGCCGCCAGCCACGCATCGCGCCGTGCGTCCCGTTCGGGCTGGTCGGCCATGTCATGCGCGATGCCATCAATCTCGATCGCGACTTTGCGCCCAGGCAGATAGAAATCCACGACATAGGGACCGACCGGATGCTGGCGGCGGAACTTCAGCCCTTGCGGCCGCTGGCGCAATATCTGCCATAGCAGGACTTCGGGCAGCGACATTTGACGCCGTAGCCGCCGCGCATTCGCATAAGCCTTGCCGCTGGCCGCGATGTTTTTACCCCTCCGTCAGCCCTGCGGGCTGCCACCTCCCCATCGCTGCGCGACGGGGAGGATCGAGTCAACTCCTGATCCTCCCTGTGGCCGCAGGCCATGGGGAGGGGGACCGCAGCCGCAGGCGGTGGTGGAGGGGTTATATCACGCCAGCGCCGCGTCCGCCCCCATCAGCGTCGGGAAAAAGCCTTCATGCGCCGCGCGCAATTCCGCCAGCGTCACCTGGTGGTCGCTTTCCGGAAGTTCGAAGACGATGCGGTCCTTGATCGTGCGGCCCAGCGGATCGACGGGCACATCGGCGCGGTTCGCGGCGTCGAGGAAGTCGGCGAGGCAGGTGTCGCAGACGGTGACGACATACAGCCCCTGGTCCTCGCCGAAGAAGCTTTCGGCGATGCCGAAGGGCTGTTCCTCGCTGACCAGCACGCCGATGTCCGATTTCAGCGCCATTTCCGCGAGCGTGACGGCGATGCCGCCGTCCGACACGTCGTGGCAGGCGGTGATCCAGCCGGCATTGATCGCATGGCGGATGAAGTCGCCCGTGCGCTTTTCCGCCTTCAGGTCGACGGGTGGCGGCGGGCCTTCCTCGCGGCCCAGGATTTCGCGCAGCCAGATCGACTGGCCGAGGTGGCCCATGCGCTCGCCGACCGCGAGGACGATGTCGCCCGTGCGCTGGAAGCCGATGCCGACTGCCTTGTCGAGGTTCTCGATCACGCCGACGCCGCCGATCGCGGGCGTGGGCAGGATCGCGCTGCCGCCGCCGGTCGCCTTGCTCTCGTTGTAAAGGCTGACGTTGCCGGAGACGATCGGATAGTCGAGCGCGCGGCACGCCTGTCCCATGCCGTCGAGGCAGCCCGTGATCTGGCCCATGATCTCCGGCCGCTGCGGGTTGGCGAAGTTCAGGCAGTTGGTGATCGCGAGCGGCGTCGCGCCGACCGCGGTGATGTTGCGCCACGTCTCGGCGACCGCCTGCTTGCCGCCTTCGACAGGATCGGCATGGCAATAGCGCGGCGTGCAGTCGGTGCTCATCGCCAGCGCGCGGTTCGTGCCGTGGATGCGGACGAGCGCGGCGTCGCCGCCGATCTGCACCGTGTCGCCGCCGACCTGGCTGTCATATTGCTCGTAAATCCAGCGGCGGCTGGCGATGTCGGGCGATCCCATCAGCGCCTTGAGGTCCGCCGCGACGTCCCGCGTCTCCGGCACGTTCGCCAGCGCGGGCTGCTTTGGCGTCGGGACGTGGGGGCGGTCATAGAGCGGCGCGTCGTCGGCCAGCGGCGCGAGCGGGATGTCGCAGACGATCTCGCCCTTGTGCTCCAGCACCATGCGGCCCGTGTCGGTGACGGTGCCGATCACCGCGAAGTCGAGTTCCCACTTGCGGAAGATCGCCTCGGCGAACGCTTCCTTGCCGGGCTTCAGCACCATCAGCATGCGTTCCTGCGATTCGGACAGCATCATCTCATAGGCCGTCATGCCGGTCTCTCGCTGCGGCACATCGTCCATCTTGAGGTGCAGGCCGACGCCGCCCTTCGACGCCATCTCGACCGACGAGGACGTCAGCCCCGCCGCGCCCATGTCCTGGATCGCGACGATCGCGTCGGACGCCATCAGTTCGAGGCACGCCTCGATCAGCAGCTTTTCGGTGAAGGGATCGCCGACCTGCACGGTCGGGCGCTTTTCCTCGGCATCCTCGCCGAAGTCCGCGCTCGCCATCGTCGCGCCGTGGATGCCGTCGCGGCCGGTCTTCGACCCGACATAGACGATCGGATTGCCGACGCCCGATGCGGCCGAATAGAAGATCTTGTCCTGTTCGGCGACGCCGACCGTCATCGCGTTGACGAGGATATTGCCGTCATAGGCGGTGTGGAAATTGACCTCGCCGCCCACCGTGGGCACGCCGACGCAATTGCCGTAGCCGCCGATGCCGTGGACGACGCCGGAGATCAGGTGCTTCATCTTCGGATGGTCGGGCCGCCCGAAACGCAGCGCGTTGAGGTTGGCGACGGGCCGCGCGCCCATGGTGAACACGTCGCGCAATATGCCGCCGACGCCGGTCGCCGCGCCCTGATAGGGTTCGATGTAGCTCGGGTGGTTGTGGCTCTCCATCTTGAAGATGGCGGCGAGTTTCTTGCCGTCCGGGCCTTCGCCGATGTCGATGACGCCCGCATTCTCGCCGGGACCGCAGATCACCCACGGCGCCTCGGTCGGCAGCTTCTTCAAATGGAGGCGCGAGCTTTTATAGCTGCAATGCTCCGACCACATGACCGAGAAGATGCCGAGTTCGACCAGGTTCGGCTCGCGGCCGAGCGCCGAAAGGACGCGCTCATATTCCTCGGGAGACAGGCCGTGGTCGGCGACGATTTCGGGCGTGATGGCGGGCGCTTGCTGAGTCATGGCGCGCCTTTAGCCGCGCGCGCGCGATAGGAACAGACCCCATGAGGAGTTTTGCCCGTAGATTTTCCATCTTTCGTCATGCTGAACTTGTTTCAGCATCCATGGTCCGCCATCCCGGTTTACGCTGCATTTTCCGCACGATCAGGCCATGGATGCTGAAACAAGTTCAGCATGACGTTAAGAGGGGCGGACGGCCTCTATCGGCCGCCGGTTCGCGCCCGCCCACCATGCCGTGCCCGCCAGCAGCGCATAGGCGCCCAGCATCGTCGCGGCGCTGGCGAGCAAATACGCGGGTTCTTTGAGCCCCGCCAGCACCCACAGCCGCCGGTCGCCGCCATCCGCCCGCGTGCGCCGCGCATAAATGAGGAAGGCGGCAGCGATCAGCGCGATTTCCAGCGGCATGGCGACGGCGGGATGATTCCACAGGCCAAGCCCGATCTTCGGCGGCGCGCCGTAAAGCGTCAGGTCGGGGACATGGACGATCAGGTCGATGAACCAGTGCGACAGCACCACCAGCGCGGCGCCGACCGCCGCCGCCTTGCGCTTTGTCGCCAGCTGGACGAGCAGGCCGAACAGCGCCGCCCACACCGCCGTGCCGAGCAGGCTGTGCGTATAGGGCATGTGGTAGAGGTCCATCGGGTTCATCGCCGCGATGCCGGGCGTGATCCGCATCGCCTCTATCCCCGGCACCAGCAGCGCGGCGAAGCCGATGTCGACAAGCTGCGCCGCGACGAACAGCGTGCCGAGTCCGGCGGCCTGCGGACGGGCGGCGGCGATGAGGGCGGGCGCGAAGTGACCGATGAACATCGCGGCCATGCTAGGCGACGGCAGGATGACGTCAAGCTTGACCGAAAGGGGGCGAAGGGGCCAAAGCAGGGCGCATGACGGACACCCCCCCAAGTGAGATCGCCGCGCTGTCGTTCGAAGCCGCGATGGGCGAGCTGGAAAGCATCGTGCGGCGGCTGGAAAGCGGCGACGTCAGCCTGGAGGAATCGGTGGCGCTGTACGAGCGCGGGCATGCGCTGCGCGCGCATTGCGAGGCCCGGCTCGCCGCTGCGCAGGCGCGGATCGAGCAAGTCAGCCTGGGCGCCGACGGACGTCCGGCGGGAACCGCGCCCTTCGGCGAAGGCTGACTCGGTGGCGACCGGCGACCTGACGGCCTCCGCCGCGCTTGTCCAGGCGGCGCAGGACGAGGTGATGGCCGGGATCGACCGGCTGTTCGACCATCTGCTGACCGCCCCGGCCGACCCCCGCGTGCGGCTTTACGAAGCGATGCGCCATGCCGCGATCGCGGGCGGCAAGCGGTTGCGCCCGCTGCTGGTGCGCGCGGCGGGCGACCTGTTCCACGTCGATCGCGTGCTGTCCCTGCGCGTCGGCGCGGCGGTCGAGGCGATGCACGTCTATTCGCTGATCCACGACGATCTGCCGTGCATGGATGATGACGACATGCGGCGCGGCAAGCCGACGGTGCACTGCGCCTTCGACGAGGCGACAGCGGTGCTGGCCGGCGATTCGCTGCATGCGCTCGCCTTTGAATGGCTGGCCGATCCCGCGACGCACGGCGACCCCTTCGTGCGCGTCGAGCTGGTCCGCGCGCTCGCGCATGCGGCGGGTCCCGCGGGCATGGCGGGCGGCCAGATGATGGACATCGCCGCCGAGACGGCGAGCTTCGATCTCGCCACCGTCACGCGGCTTCAGCAGCTCAAGACCGGCGCGCTGATCGGCTTTTCGGTCGAATCGGGCGCAATCCTCGCGCGCATCCCGGCGGAAGCGCGCACGCCGCTGCGCGGCTATGCCCGCGACATCGGGCTGGCCTTCCAGATCGCCGACGATATCCTGGACGTCGAGGGCGACGAGGCGCTGGCAGGCAAGGCGCTGCAAAAGGACGACGCGGCGGGCAAGGCGACCTTCGTCACGCTGATGGGGCTGGACCGCGCGCGCGAACAGGCCGCCTTGCTGGTGGAGCAGGCGATTGCCCATCTCTCCGGCTTCGGCGAAGAGGCGGGGCTGCTGCGCGCGATCGCGCGCTATGTCGTGGAAAGGGACCGTTGATGCGCATTGGGGTTTATCCGGGGACGTTCGACCCGATCACGCTGGGGCATATGGATATCATCCGGCGCGGCGCGAAGCTCGTCGACCGGCTCGTCGTCGGCGTCACCACCAACATCAGCAAGTCGCCGATGTTCGACGACGACGAACGCATCGCGATGGTCGAGCGCGAAGTCGCGGGGCTGGGCGGCGACATCCGCGTCGTCGGCTTCAATTCGCTGCTGATGGATTTCGCGGAGCGCGAGGGCGCGAGCATCATCGTGCGCGGGCTGCGCGCCGTCGCCGACTTCGAATATGAATATCAGATGGCGGGGATGAACCAGCAACTCAACAACCGCGTCGAGACCGTGTTCCTGATGGCCGACGTCAGTCTGCAACCGATCGCGTCGCGGCTGGTCAAGGAAATCGCGATCTTCGGCGGCGACATCCACAAGTTCGTTTCGCCTGCCGTGCGCGAGGCCGTGGTCGCGCGCATCGCCGATCGCGGGCTTGGTCAGGGCGAGGGGTGAAGGGGGCGGCTGCCGCCGCCGCCGATCATTGAGCGTTCAGCTTTTTCCCGCTAGGGCGCGCCGATGGGGCGCGATTTGATTTCAGCATAGAGGCCGATCCAGCATGACATTTTCCTTCCGCCCCCTGATTCTGACGGCGATGGTGTTCGGTCTCGCGGTTCCGGCCGCCGCGCAGGAGGACGCAGGCGCGACCGCCCCGGCGGTCGAGGCGCCCGCCGCCCCCGCGATGACGCCCGAGCAATATATGGGCAACCCCGAATATATGCTGAATCTCGACCTTTCGACGGGCGGGCGCGTCGTGATCCAGCTTTATCCCAATGTCGCCCCGAGCCATGTCGAGCGCGTCAAGCAACTGGCGCGCGCGGGCTTTTACGACGGGGTCAAGTTCCACCGCGTGATCGACGGATTCATGGCGCAGACGGGCGATCCGACCGCGACGGGGCAAGGCGGCTCGCAGCTTCCCGACCTGAAGGCCGAATTCAACCCGACGCCGCACTTGCGCGGCACTGTGTCGATGGCGCGCGCGCAAAGCGAGGACAGCGCCAACAGCCAGTTCTTCATCATGCTCCTGCCGCGTTTCGCGCTCGACCGCCGCTATACGGCGTTCGGCCGCGTCGTGTCGGGGATGCAATATGTCGATGCGATCCAGAAAGGCGAGCCGCCCGCGGTGATGTCGCGCATGGTGCAGGT
>PHEM01000095.1 GCA_002842935.1 Alphaproteobacteria bacterium HGW-Alphaproteobacteria-13
CTCGACGCGGTGCGGCCCGACTTCGCCGATCTCGACCGCCTCGTCGAGCGGCTGGAAGACGAGATGGAAGCCTTCAACACGCATATGCGGACGGCCCGCTCCGCCGCGAGCGACTATGGCAGCCAGCTGGAACGGCATGTCGTCGATCTGGAAGAGGTCGAGAAGACGGGGCAGCTCGTCACCAATCTGGCCGGGCTGGCGAAGGCGATGCTCGAACGCACGCGCAAGGCCGAAGACGAGATGCGGCGCAGCGAGGAAGAGGCCCAGGAACTGCGCCGCAGCCTTGCCCACGCCCGGCGCGATGCGGAAATCGACTATCTGACCGGCCTTCCCAACCGCCGCGCCTTCGAAGCGCTGCTGGAACAACATTATGCCGACGCGCGCGATACGGGCGAGCCTTTGTGCGTCGCCTTTTGCGACATCGACGAATTCAAGCGCATCAACGACAGCCACGGGCACGAGGCGGGCGACCGCGTCATCAAGGCGATCGCCGACACGCTGGCCCATATCTCCGACGACCGCTGCCATGTCGCGCGGCACGGCGGCGAGGAGTTCGTGATGCTGTTCCGCGGCCTGACGCCCGCCGAGGCGGTCATCCGTCTCGACGACGCGCGCGAAGAGCTTGCGAACCGGCGGCTGATCAACCGCAAGACCGACAAGCCGTTCGGCCAGATCACCTTTTCCGGGGGCGTCGCCGATGTCTTCGGCCACGAGGACGCGCGCGGCGCGCTGAAGGCCGCCGACGAGGCGCTGTACCGCGCCAAGCAAGGCGGCCGGAACCGGATCGAGCTGGCCTGACGCGATCCCGTCCTCGAGGGGGGCGGGCCGCAGGCGACCGTTACAGGGGGTGACGGTCGCCTGCGGTTTCCGGGTTAAGGCGTGATCATCTTAGATTGATAGAGCTGCGTACTCCCGCGAAAGCGGGAGTCCATCTCCGGTCCAAGCATCATCGGCTCCAACGCGCAAAGATCGCCGTCGGCAGCAGCAGCCCGCGCGCTTCCTCGCGCACGGCCAGCTCGCCGCATTCGACCTGTCCCGGCAAGTCGGCGAATAGCTGCGCGAGCAACTCACCGATCGCCAGCGCCGACATCCGCACCGCATAGACGGTCAGGAACAGCGCCCGGCTGTCCGCGTCGAGCAGGCGGCGGCAGTCGGCGAGCAGCGGCGCCAGCCCCTCCTCGATCTGCCAGCGTTCGCCGCCGGGTCCGCGCCCGAACTTCGGCGGATCGAGCAGGATGGCGTCATAGCGCCGCCCGCGCCGTACTTCGCGCGCCGCGAACTTGGCGGCGTCGTCGACGATCCAGCGCATCGGCCGTTCGGCCATGTCCGCCAGCGCCGCATTGTCGCGCGCCTGCGCGACCGATTTCTTCGACGCATCGACATGCGTGACCGTCGCGCCCGCCGCCGCCAGCGCCTGGCTGCCGACGCCGGTATAGCCGAACAGGTTGAGGAATGCCGGATCGCTCTTGTCCGCGATGCGCTCGCGCAGCCAGTCCCACACCGGCGCCATGTCGGGAAAGAAGCCGAGATGGCGGAACGGCGTGCAGCTGGCCGTGAAGCGCGTCTCGCGCCAGCCGAGCGGCCAGCCCTCCGCCGGGACCGGGCAGTGATAATACCAGCGCCCGCCGCCGTCCTCGTCCGACGCGGGGACGAATTCCCCATCGGCCTTGTCCCATTCCGCCTGCGCCAGCGCCGGTTCCCACATCGCCTGCGGTTCGGGCCGGATGAAGCGATAGCGGCCATAGCGTTCCAGCTTGCGCCCGCCGCCGCTGTCGATCAGTCCATAATCCTCCCATGCCTCGCCGATCAGCGTGCGCAGGGGCGGCAGGTCAGCCACGCGCCGCTTCCGCCAGGATATGTGCCTTCACCGCGTCATAGTCGCCGGGCAACTTCACATAGCGTTCCTCGCGCTCGAACAGATTGCCGAGCCGCGCGGGCAGCGGCGGACGCACGCCCGCCGCGCGTTCCACGGCGTCGCGGAACTTCGCGGGATGCGCGGTCGCCAGCGTGACGACGGGAATGTCGGCATCGATCTCCAGCGTCCGCGCGGCGGCAAGGCCCACGGCGCTGTGCGGATCGATAAGCTGCCCGCCATGCTCGTGCGCCCAGCGCAGCGCCAGCGCCATCGAATCGCCGTCGACGCGCGCGCTGGAAAACAGCGCGCCCGCCCCCGCCCGCATGTCGGCGGGGATCGTCATCGCGCGGCTGGCGTCGAAATCGGCCATCATGCCCGCGATCGCCGCGCCGTCGCGGCCCGACAGGTCGAACAGCAGCCGCTCGAAATTGCTGCTGACCTGAATGTCCATGCTGGGAGTCGCCGTCGCGGTGACCGTGCCCGCGCTATAATCGCCGCTGGTCAGCGCGCGGTGCAATATGTCGTTGACGTTGGTCGCCACCATCAGCCGCGCGACGGGCAGGCCCATGCGCGCCGCGACATAGCCCGCGAACACATCGCCGAAATTGCCCGTGGGGACGCTGAACGCCACGGGACGCTCCGGCGCGCCGAGCCGCACGGCGGCATAGAAATAATAGACGACCTGCGCCATCAGTCGCGCCCAGTTGATGCTGTTCACCGCCGACAGCGTCAGCGCGCCGCGCGCCTCCGCATCGCCGAACAGCCGCTTCACCATCGCCTGCGCGTCGTCGAAGCTGCCGTCGATCGCGATATTATGGACGTTGGGCGCAAGGACGGTGGTCATCTGCCGCCGCTGCACGTCGCTGACGCGGCCTTCGGGGTGGAGCATGAAGATCTGGATATGCTCGCGCCCCGCGACGGCCTCGATCGCCGCCGAACCCGTGTCGCCGGACGTCGCGCCGACGATCGTCAGGTCGGTGCCGCCGCCCGCCAGGAACGTCTCGAACAATTGCCCGAGCAGTTGCAACGCGACATCCTTGAACGCCAGCGTCGGCCCATGGAACAGCTCGAGCAGCCAGTGGCGATGGTCGAGCTGCACCAGCGGCGTCACCGCGTCATGGCTGAAGCGGCCATAGGCGGCCTTGCACAGCGCGCGCAGCTCGTCCTCGCCCAGCACGCCCGCGACAAAGGGCACCATCACCCGCACCGCCGTCTCGACATAATCGAGACCCGCAAGCGCGCGGATGTCCGCCGTGCTCAGTTGCGGCCATGCGGCCGGAACATAAAGGCCGCCGTCGCTGGCAAGCCCGGCAAGCGTGGCGGCACGAAAGTCGAGAGCGGGCGCGGAGCCGCGAGTGCTGATATAATCCATGACGCAAATGCGCCTAGCGGGACGCGGTCATCGCCGCAAGCGGCGCGGTTGCGGGTCTGTTTGAATAAGGGTCGCGACGTCCGCCCTCCCCTCCCGCTTGCGGGAGGGGTCGGGGGTGGGCCAGAATTGCGAAAGATCGGGGATTGAACAAAGTGTCGCCGTAACTCTCAAATGCGGCTCAGTCGATCAGGTCGCTAATGTCATTCTCTCGCCAGTCCGGCGGCATGCTTGCTTGAGCGCAATAACGGGCGCTGTTCGTCCAGCCGCTCTCGCTCTTGGAGGTGAAGCTCGTGTCGCCGCGCAGCACATAGGTAACGACATGGACATCATCCGGCCCGTCGCTTTGAATGTCGGAGCAGGATTCCGTGGCGCGGTATGTGGCGGGACCGATCGCTTCGATTTTCGTAAATTCGCAGGCTGTGCGCGAGGCGTTGATGCCGTTGCGGTGAACGAGCATCACGTCCGCGTTGGAAGCTTGCCCGCAAGCGGTGGTGCTGGCCACATAGTATCCGCGCTTGAGGGGCAATGACGTGATCATGGCAGCGCCTGCCGTGGATACGGGGGCAGCAGCTGTTTCCGCTGCGGCGGGACTTGCGGAAGCTGCCGTATCTGCTGCTACATCCGGGCCAGACGCATTCGCTTCGAGAGCCTGCGTTTCCTGCGCTTGCGCCGTTTCCTGTTCGGCTGTGGCCGCCTCTTGTCCGCAAGCCCCCGTCAAACCCGCCATCAGGATAACAGGCGCAAGAAATGGATTGGTTCTGGTCATGAAGCTCCCCGAATGAACGCGCCCGCTCATCAAGGATGTTTCATGGTCAAGACTATGTCAATGATTGGAAATTGCGGCGACAGTTTACTTAATCTCCGATCTTCCACAAACGGGTGGGGGTAGAGAACGCAAATGCCCCGCTACCAGCGCCGCCGCACCGCCAGAACATAGATGACCAGCGCCATCGCCGCGAACAGGAACCATTGCACCGCATAGGCGAGATGGTTGTTCGGCGTGTCGGCGGCAGACGGCACGCCGCTAGCCCGCAGGCCCGCAACCGGGGTGTCGGCGACCAGCATCGCGCGCGCGGGCATGGCACGGCCCGTCGATCGCTCGATCAGCGTCGGCTGGTCGGGACCGGGGACGATCGTGCCCTGCACCGTCCCGCCCTTCCAGTCGGGCGGCGCGAAATCGTCGCCGGTGCCGACATCGACGAGCACGCCCGGCCCTTCCGCGCCCGTGCGGCAGTCGGCGACCATGCGGATGCCCGCACGCCCCGCGCGGTCGCTGCCGCTGCGCGGGTTCCAGTGCACGGGTTCGAGGCAGACCACGCTGCTCTTGCGATAGAGCATCGCGTCGGGAACGGGCGGCAGCGCGGGATAGGCGACCGTCGCCGACATCGCCATGTTGCGCTGATAGAGCGCGATCAGCGCCTCTTTCTCGCTCTTGCGTTGCAATTGCCAGGCGCCGAGCGCGATCATCACCGCCACCGCCGCGAGGACGAGGATCGTGGGAATGATCGGCCAGCGGCGCGGGTTCGGCGGGATTTCGGGTTGGTCAGCCTCGGTCATCATGCCCATCCACTTGCCGCCCTTCCGCCGCCTGCCGCTGATGCTCGCTGGCGAGCAGCGCCGCCTTGCCGACGCGCAGGCCATAGATCACCGCCGCGGCCGTAAAGGGCACCCACAGCAGGACATGCACCCACAAAGGCGGATTGACCGCAAAGTCCAGGGCGAGCGCCAGACCGATCAACAGCGCGCCGATGATCAGCGTCAGAAAGGCCGCCGGACCGTCGCCGACATTATAGCGCCCGCGATCATGCCCGCAGGCCGGACAGCGATCGCGGAACCGTGCAGGGCCTTCGAACAGGCCCGGCGCGCCGCATTCGGGGCAGAGCGCAAAAAGGGCAGCGCGCCAGACCGGCGGCTGCCCCTTTCGGTTTTGACTTGCGTCGGGCAAATCAGTGCGCGGCCACCGGCGCGCCCCAGCCGCCCCAGACATAGACGACGATGAAGAGGAACAGCCACACCACGTCGACGAAGTGCCAGTACCAGGCCGCCGCCTCGAAACCGAAATGCTGCTTCGGCGTGAAATGACCCTTATAGGCGCGAACGAGGCAGACGATCAGGAAGATCGTGCCGACCAGCACGTGGAAGCCGTGGAAGCCGGTCGCCATATAGAAGGCTGAGCTATAGTTGATCTCACCGAACGCGAACGGCGCGACGGCATATTCATAGGCCTGGATCGACGAGAAGACGACGCCGAGGATGATCGTCGCCCACAGGCCCTTGATCAGCCCGTCACGGTCGCCGTGGATCAGCGCATGGTGCGCCCAGGTGATTGTCGTGCCCGAGCAGAGCAGGATCAGCGTGTTGAGCAGCGGCAGCGAGAAGGCGTCCATGACCTCCAGCCCCTTGGGCGGCCACTGCGTGATCGCATCGGCGCCGTCCTGCCCGAACAGCGACTGCACCGCGCCGTCGACGATCTCCACCGGCACCGGGAACAGCGCGAAGTCGAACCAGGCCCAGAACCAGCCGACGAAGAACATGACTTCCGACGCGATGAACAGGATCATGCCATAGCGCATGTGAAGCTGCACCACGGGCGTATGGTGCCCCTCCTGGGACTCCTTCACCACATCGCCCCACCAGAAGAAGAAAGTGGCGATCACGGCCATGATGCCCAGGCCGAACACCCATTTGCTGGCGCCGCCGAAATAATCGGCGTGCATCGTCATCACCAGCCCGAAGAACATGAGGAATGCCGCGCAAGAGCCGAACAGCGGCCATATGCTGGGGTTTACGAGGTGATAGTCATGATTTTTGGCACCGGCCATGTCACAGTTCCCGTTATTTTGCCCCAGCATCGCGATTCCCCATCGCACGCCGGTCCTTGAATTAAGACTCTATCGATCGCGGCCTTAGCTCGCCTTTTTGTCCCCGTCTACAGGGTGGAAGGTATAGCTGAGGGTGATTTCCTGCACGTCGCGCGCATCCGGGTCGTCCATGATCTTGGGATCGACGAAGAACAGCACCGGCATCCGCATCTGCTGCCCCGGCTCCAGACGCTGTTCCGTGAAGCAGAAGCACTGGATCTTGGTGAAATATTTGCCGGCCTGATCGGGCGTCACGTTGAAGCTCGCGGTGCCGACGACGGGGTGCGCCGACTGGTTCTCGGCAATGAAGATCGCCATGTCGCGCGCGCCAATGCTGACCGTGTCGCGCGGATGCTCGGGATAGAATTTCCACGGCAGCTTGGGCGAGACATTGGCGTCGAAGCGCACCGAGATGGTGCGGCTGAGCACTTCGGGCTGCGCGGCGGCGGCGACGGGATCATAGCGCTGCGTCGTGCCGCCAAAGCCCGTCACGCGGCAGAAAAGGTCATAGAGCGGCACGGCGGCAAAGCCCAGGCCGACCATCGCCAGCGCCAGCAGGCTCGCCAGCCCCGCGGTCTTTGCATTGCGGGAAAGACCGGCCGTCATTGGTTCACCTGCATCTTCGCAATCGTGATGAGGAAGAACAGGATGGCGAGCGCGCCGAGCATCCACGCCATCATATTGGCGCGGCTGCGCTGGCGGCGGCGATATTCCGCCTCGTCGAAGGGTTCGGGTGTCAAAGGTTCAGGGGGCGGTTCGTCGGTCATAGCGGCCACATATGGTCGGCGACGACAGCGCCGAACAACAGGAAAAGATAGGCGATCGAAAAGGTGAACAGCCGCTTTTCGGGCAGCATCAAATCGCCTTCGCCCGCCCGGCGCGTGCCGACCTGGATCGACAGGAGGACGAACAGCGCCGACAGCAGGACGGCGGTCCAGCCGTAAAGCGCGCCCGTATAGCCGAGCGGCCACGGCGCGATCGCCGCCGCCGCCATGATCACCGCATAGAAGAGGATCTGGCGCCGCGTCGACCGCTCGCCCGCGACCACGGGCATCATCGGAATGCCCGCAGCGGCATAGTCGGAGCGCACGAACAGCGCGAGCGCCCAGAAATGCGGCGGCGTCCACAGGAAGATCAGCAGGAACAGCAGCACGGGCAGCGGCGCGACACTGCCCGTCGCGGCGACCCAGCCGATCAGCGGCGGAAAGGCCCCCGCCGCGCCGCCGATGACGATATTCTGCGGCGTGCGCGGCTTCAGCCACATCGTATAGACGAAGACATAGAAAAGGATCGACGCCGTCAGCAGCAGCGCCGCCTGCCAGTTGGCGGCGACCAGCATCAGGAAGACCGAGAAGGCGGCCAGCCCGACGCCGAAATGCAGCGCCGTCTGCGGGTCGAGGCGCCCGGCGGGCAGCGGCCGCCCCGCGGTGCGCTTCATCTTCGCGTCAAGCCCCGCCTCATACCATTGGTTGAGCGCGCCCGACGCCCCCGCCCCCAGCGCGATGGCGAGGATCGCGGAAAAGGCGAGGACGGGATGGACATGGCCCGGCGCCGCGAGCAGCCCGCACAGCGCCGTGAACACGACGAGCGACATGACACGCGGCTTGGTCAGCGCGAACAGATCGCGCCAATCCGCCGGAAGCGTCATTCCGTCCTGTGTCAGGCTCTGCGCCAATGCTTCCTCCGGTTCCGGACTCCGCCTGGGGGAGACACGCCCCCCGCCATGTCCGGCAGGGGGCGAAACCCGTCAGGCGATCCGCGGCAGTTCGTTGAACTGGTGGAACGGCGGCGGACTCGACAGCGTCCATTCGAGCGTCGTCGCGCCTTCGCCCCACGGATTGTCGGCCGCCTTCTTGCCCGCCACGAACGCATAGAGCACGTTCAGGAAGAAGAACGCCAGACCGACCGCCATGATGACATAGCCGTAGGACGAAACCATGTGCCAGAAGGCATAGGCGTCCGGATAGTCGGGATAGCGGCGCGGCATGCCCTGCTGGCCCAGGAAGTGCTGGGGGAAGAACATCACGTTCACGCCGATGAAGAAGATCCAGAAATGGAGCTGGCCCAGGACTTCGCTGTACATCCGCCCCGACATCTTCGGGAACCAGTAATAGAAGCCCGCGAAGAGCGAGAAGACCGCGCCCAGCGACAGCACATAGTGGAAGTGCGCGACGACATAATAGGTGTCGTGCAGGTTGGTGTCGACGCCGCCATTGGCCAGCACGACGCCCGTGACGCCGCCCACGGTGAACATGAAGATGAAGCCCAGCGACCACACCATCGGCGTCTTGAAGGACATGGAACCGCCCCACATCGTCGCGATCCACGAGAAGATCTTGATGCCCGTCGGGACGGCGATGACCATCGTCGCGGCGGTGAAATACATCTTCAGGTTCACGCTCATGCCGACCGTGAACATGTGGTGTGCCCACACGATGAAGCCGACGACGCCGATCGCGACCATGGCATAGGCCATGCCGAGATAGCCGAACACCGGCTTCTTGCTGAAGGTCGAGATGATCTGGCTGACCATGCCGAAGCCCGGCAGGATCATGATATAGACTTCGGGGTGGCCGAAGAACCAGAAGAGGTGCTGATAGAGCACCGGATCGCCGCCCCCGGCCGCGTCATAGAAAGTGGTGCCGAAATTGCGGTCGGTCAGCAGCATGGTGATCGCCGCGGCGAGGACCGGCAGCGACAGCAGCAGCAGGAACGCCGTGACGAGCACGCCCCACACGAACAGCGGCATCTTGTGCAGCGTCATGCCCGGCGCGCGCATGTTGAAGATGGTGGTGATGAAGTTGATCGCGCCGAGGATCGAGGCCGCGCCCGCAAGGTGGATGGCAAAGATCGCCATGTCGACGGCGGGACCCGCCGACCCGCTGGTCGACAGCGGCGCATAGACCGTCCAGCCCGTGCCCGCGCCCAGCCCGCTGCCGCCCGGAACGAACATCGATCCGACCAGCATGACGAAGGCGACGGTCGTCAGCCACAGCGAGACGTTGTTCATGCGCGGAAAGGCCATGTCGGGCGCGCCGATCATCAGCGGCACGAACCAGTTGCCGAACCCGCCCATCGTCGCGGGCATGACCACGAAGAACACCATGATCAGGCCGTGCGCCGTGATCATCACGTTCCAGAAATGCTTGCCCGCGACCTCGTCGCCCGCCCCGCCCAGGGCGCTGGCCCAGCCCGGCAGATACTGGATGCCGGGTTCGAGCAGTTCGAGGCGCATCATGCCCGACAGCGCGCCGCCGATAATACCGGCGACGATCGCGAAGATCAGGTACATCGTGCCGATGTCCTTGTGGTTCGTGGACATGAACCAGCGGACGAAAAAGCCTGGCGTGTCATGGTCGTCATGCGCGTGGTCATGGCCATGAGCGGGTGCAGTCACTGCGATATCGGTCATCTGTCGGACCCCTTGAATTAATTCGTTGCGGCCGGAGCGGCGACGGCGGGAGCCGCGGCGGCTTCGGGCGTGGCGGCGGCCGGCGTCGCGGTTGCGGGGGCGGCGGCGGGAGCGGCCTCTGCGGCCGCGGTCTCGCCGGCGGGGTTGCCGCCCTTCGAGCGCACCCACGCCTCCCACTTGTCGACC
>PHEM01000096.1 GCA_002842935.1 Alphaproteobacteria bacterium HGW-Alphaproteobacteria-13
CCGAGCTGTAGTTGAAGACCTCGCCCGGCTGCGCCGCCGCAGGCTTGGCCTCGGCAAAACCCGCCATGTCGGTCGCGCCCGGCCCGAACAGCATGTCGACCGTATCGCCGTTCCAGACGGGATCGCCGACCTCGACATGCTCCAGCCCCGCCGTCATGTGCAGCAGGTGGCGCAGCGTGATCGTCCCGCGCGGGTCGCCGCTGCGCTGCCACGCCGCGACGGGCGCCGGGCCGTCGAGCGACAATTGCCCGTCGGCGACGAGAAAGCCCGTCAGCACCGCCGTGATGCTCTTGGCCATCGACCAGCTGATCAGCTTCGATTCCGGCCCGAATCCCGGCGCATAGCGTTCATAGACCGGCTCCCCGTCGCGCAGCACGAGAAGCGCGCGCGTCTCGCCGACCGCTTCGGCATCGCCGAACAGCGCGTCGGCCCTGCCCCGCGTCACGGCATCGAGCTGCGAGAACGGCAGCGCCGCATCAGCGGCGGGAGCGCGGACGACGCCCTGTCCTTCCGCCTGCGCCTGCGGCCAGCCCGCCAGCAGCGCGCCTGCTAGCAGCGCGGGCGCGGCACTTGCCAACATGGTTTTTTTCGTGATCATGCGGCCAGTGAGTACCACCAACCCCCTCGACACGGCAACGCCGGAACCGACGCCCGCGCAGCCGATACCGGACGCACCGGGGCATCCGCGCAGCCGCTGGGGCGGCTGCATGCCGTGGGCCATCTTGTTCGCGCTGCTGCTGGGCGGTTTCCTGATCTGGAAATTCCCGGCGTTCCAGGCGCAGGCAGAGCTGGGTTCGGCCTATGCCGCGCGCATCGGCTGCTCCTGCCGCTATGTGCAGGGGCGCAGCCTCGAAAGCTGCCGGGGCGATCTGGAGCCGGGAATGGAGATGGTGTCGCTGAGCGAAGATCCGGCGACCCGAACCATCACCGGCAGCGTCCCTCTGCTCGCCTCGCGCAGCGCCCGTCACGCCGGAGCGAGCGGATGCCTGCTCGACCCGGAATGAGACGCCAAATCACGTCCGTGCCAGAAAGGCGTCCATCGCAGCGTTGACGGCATCAGGATTTTCCCACGGCACGAAATGGCCGCAACCCGGCACTTCGACGATGGAGACATGGGGGACGAGCGCCTCGATCCCGTCCAGATTGCACGGCGGCAGCGCCGTGTCGTCGAGCGCCCAGACCACCAGCGTCGGGATGGTCAGCGGCGGAAAGGGCGCGGGCGTCGCCTCAGCATAGGGTTCGTCCAGCGCGGGCACGGTCATCGCCGCCGCGCGATACCAGTTGATCATCGCGCGGCACGTGTCGCGGTCCTGCCAATCCGCCAGCGACCGCTCGATCTCGTCGGCGGGCATCAGGCCGCCGCTCGGCACGCTGTCGGCGAAGGCATGGGCAAGAAGGCCGGCAATGCCATGCTGCTCGATGATCGCATCGCTCTCCGGATCGCGGAAAACGCGGATATACTGGCTCGCCGCGCGCTGCTGCGGATTGGTCAACAGCAAGCGCTGAAAAATGCCGGGATGCGGTGCATTGGCGATCACCGCGCGAGTCACGCGGCCCAACCAGGCGGGGTGCAGCCCGCCCGGCTGGCCGCCAAGCGCGACGCCCCAGGCGATCGCCCCGCCCCAGTCATGGCCGATCACCGTGAACTGTGCGACATTCAGCGCGTCGGCGAGCGCGAAGATGTCGGCGATCAGCTTGTCGGTCGTATAGGCGGCGACGTCCTGCGGGTGCGACGATCCGCGATAGCCGCGCTGGTCGGGCGCGATGCAGCGAAAGCGGTCGGCGAAATGCGGCAATTGGTGCCGCCATGTGCGGTGCGATTCGGGAAAGCCGTGCAGGAACATCAGCACGGGCGCATCGCGCGGTCCCATGTCCACGACGTCCAGTTCCACGCCCGTCGAAAGCGCCACGCGCTTCAGTTCGAAATCGCCGGTCATCACTTGCTCCATGGCTTGCTTCCCTCAGGGATAAGCGGGCGTCTGCGGCACCAGGGGCAGCGGGATATACTCTTCGCTGTCGCCCGGAACCAGCGGGAATTTCCGGCCTTTCCAGTCGTGCTTCACCGCCGCGATCCGCTCCCGCGAGGAACTGACGAAATTCCACCACAGATGGCGCGGCGTCGTGAAGGCCTCGCCGCCGAGCAACATCACGCGCGCGTCCGTGTCGGCGCGCAGCGTCATCGCTTCGCCGGGTTTCAATATATAGAGGCTGTACCGTTCCAGCCGTTCGCCGTCGAGGCTGGCGTCGCCCAGCGCGACGATGACCGCGCGCTCGTCGGCCTCCGCATCTATTGGCAGCGCGGCGCCCGCGTTCATCAATATGTCGGCATAGATGGTCGCGGAATGCTGCGTGATCGGCGAGGTCGCGCCCCACAGGCTGCCCATGATGACGCGCGCCAACAGGCTGCCGTCCTCGACCAGCGGCAGATCGTCCTTCGCGACATGCTCGAACGCCGGGTCGATCTCTTCCTTGCCGTCGGGCAGCGCCAGCCATGTCTGCATGCCGGAGATGGCGGAGCCGGTGGCCCGTTCGGCCGGGGGCGTGCGCTCCGAATGGACGATGCCGCGCCCGGCGGTCATCAAGTTGCACGCGCCGGGCCGTATGGTCGCATGGGTGCCCAGGCTGTCGCGATGGTCGATCGCGCCCTCGAAAAGATAGGTGACGGTGGCGAGGTTGATGTGCGGGTGCGGCCGCACGTCCATCCCCTGCCCGACATCGAAATGCGCGGGACCGAACTGGTCGACGAAGATGAACGGGCCGACCATCGTCCGCGCCTTGTCCGGCAAGGTGCGCCGGACGTCGAACGCGCCGATGTCGTGCGTCGAGGGGGCGATAACGTCGAGCATATGGCCGCTCCTTTTCAGTCTCGCGAACAGGGTTTATTCGGATTGCCGCAAAATCCTCTCCATCGCCTTGCCCCTGGCGAGTTCGTCGATCAGCTTGTCGAGATAGCGTATCTCGCGCATCAGCGGTTCCTCGACATTCTCCACACGCACGCCGCAGACGACACCTTTGATCGACGCGCGGGCCGCGTTCATCGCGGGCGCGGCGGCGAAGAAACCGCTGAAGTCGGTCCCGGCGGCGATCTGCGCGTCGAGTCCGTCCTGATCATAGCCGGTCAGCCAGCGGATGATCTCATCGACTTCTGCCTTTGTCCGTCCCTTGCGCTCGGCCTTGGCGACGAGCGCGGAATAGACTTTCGCAAAGCGCATCCGATAAATGCGATGGTCCGCCACCCCGTCGCTCACTCCCCCGGCGCGATCGCCTTGATCGCCAGCGCATGGACGCGCTGGCCCGGCAGGTCGCCGAGCGCGCGGTTCACGGTGCGCTGGCGCGCGACGCGGTTCTGGCCCGCGAAGCCCGCCCATTCGATGGTCAGGCTGAAATGCGATTCGCCGCTGCCGTCGTCGCCCGCATGGCCGTGATGCCGCGCGCTGTCGTTGTTGAGGATGAAGCTAGCGTCCGGAAAAGCGACCGTCAGCCGTTCCTCCATTTCGCGATGGACTGGACCTTTTTGCGTCATGCCCCCATGTTGGGCGCAGACGTTCCGCATGACAAGCCCTCGCCCCAACCGATTCCACGGCCGCGTTCCGCGCGAAGCCCCCTGCGCCGTTCCCGGCTGCAAGGAACCCGGCGAATTCCGCGCGCCCGCAACCGCCCACCGATCACCGGACGGGCCGCCGCCGTGGCGCTGGCTGTGCCTGGACCATGTGCGCGAATTCAACGCGGGCTATAATTTCTTCGAAGGCATGAACGCGCAGCAGATCATGGCGGCGCAGTCGCCGACCGCGGGCTGGGAGACGGAAAGCCGCGCCTTCCGCTCCGCGGGCAGCGCCGACCTGCCGCCGCGCTGGGCCGATTTCCGCGACCCGATGGACGCGCTGGGGGCGCGGTTCCGGCAACGGATGGACGAGGCACGCCGCGAGGCGGCCGACCCGCGCTTCACGCGCGACGAGCATCGCGCGCTGACGCTGATGGGGCTGGACACCAGCGCCGACCGCGCGGCGCTGCGCCGCCGCTACAGCGAGCTTGTCCGCAAATACCACCCCGACCGCAACGGCGGCGACCGCAGCCATGAAAAGCGGCTGGGCGAAGTCGTCTCCGCCTATCAGATGCTGCGCAAGACCAAGGTCTTCGCCTAGAAAAGGCGTTGCAAGCCGCAACCCATGGCGATACCGCGCTTCCACGGTCGGCGGCGACAAGCCGACTCCTCTTCATTCGTCACCCTGAACTTGTTTCAGGGTCCATGGTCCGAGCTTTCCACCGACGCGGCGTCAAACGAGAGCAGAGGCCATGGATGCTGAAACAAGTTCAGCATGACGCGATATTGAATCAAATGGACGACGACATGACCGATATCCCCAACAGCCTTCCCGACCATCACGGATCGACGCTGCTCCCGGCGCCCGATACCGAAATCGATGCGCGCGAAGTGTTCGGCGTCGATATCGACATGAAAGTGCCTGCGTTCAGCGAGGCGGACGAGCGCGTGCCCGACCTCGACCCCTCCTATGTCTTTGACGGCGACACGACGCTGGCGATCCTCGCGGGCTTCAAATACAACCGCCGCGTGATGGTGCAGGGCTATCACGGCACCGGCAAGTCGACGCATATCGAACAGGTCGCCGCGCGGCTGAAATGGCCGTGCATCCGCGTCAACCTGGATGCGCACATCAGCCGCATCGACCTGGTCGGCCGCGATGCGATCGTGCTGCGCGACGGTCAGCAGGTCACGGAGTTTCGCGAGGGCCTGCTCCCCTGGGCGCTCCAGACGCCGACCGCGCTGGTGTTCGACGAATATGACGCCGGGCGCCCCGACGTGATGTTCGTGATCCAGCGCGTGCTGGAGGCGGAAGGCAAGCTGACCTTGCTCGACCAGAACCGCGTCATCCGCCCGAACCCGCATTTCCGCCTGTTCGCGACCGCGAACACCGTCGGTCTCGGCGACACGAGCGGGCTTTATCACGGCACGCAGCAGATCAACCAGGGCCAGATGGACCGCTGGAACATCGTCGTCACGCTGAACTATCTGCCCGCCGCGACGGAAAGCGAGATCATCCTCAAGAAGGTCCCGACCGCCGACGACAGTACGGTCGCCAATATGGTGAAGGTCGCCGACCTGACGCGGCAGGGCTTCATCAACGGCGACATCTCGACCGTGATGAGTCCGCGCACGGTGATCAGCTGGGCGCAGAACGCCGCGATCTTCCACAATATCGGCTTCGCCTTCCGCCTGTCCTTCCTCAACAAGTGCGACGAGGCCGAACGGATGATCGTCGCCGAATATTATCAGCGCGTGTTCGGCGAGGACCTGCCGGAGGGGATCGTCGGCAAGTGACGGCGCTGCGCCACCTGGCGGTGGCGCTGGCGGCGCTCGGGCTTGCGGGCTGCATCACGCCCGTCGATTACGGCGACATCCGCCATGCCGATTATATCGCCGATGCGCGCTGCACGGCGCAGCCCGGCGCGCCGGTCGACGAGACCGCGCTGCCGCTGTTCTTCGTGACCAGCCGCCTGCCCGACTGCCGCACGGACGATCTGCGCCTGCTCGTCTATCGCGGCGACCGCGTGCGATACGGGCGCTTCGCCGCGCCGCGCGAGATGGAGGTCGAAGGCAAGACCAAGCGGCGCACGCCCATGGCGTTCCAGGCAGACGGCGACTGGTGGCAGGCGTTGCAGGCGGAAACCGACCGGCGGCAGGGCCGCGTCCTGCTCTATGTCCACGGCTATCGCGAAACGTTCGAGACGGCATCGAAGGACAGCGCCCAGATCGCGCGGATGACGGGCTTTGACGGTCCCGTGATCACCTATAGCTGGCCCTCGCAAGGCGACACCTGGGGCTATGCGGTCGATGAGACGAATATGTATCATGACGCCCGCAACTTCCTGGGCTTTCTGCGCGCGCTGGCCGACAAGGCGTGGGTGAAGGAGATCGTCGTCGTGTCGCACTCGATGGGCGCGCGGCTGGTCATTCCCGCGATCGCGTCGGCCGACCGCATGTCGCGCCGCGCCGAGCGCACCGGCAACATCGCCAACATCATCCTCGCCTCGCCCGACATCGACCGCGAGACCTTCGAACGCGACATCGGCGACGATGTGCTGGCCCCCGACCGCGTCGCGCTGGGACGCCATGTCACGCTCTATGTCTCGCTGAAGGACAAGGCGCTGGCGCTGTCGCGCGCCGTCCACGGCTATCCGCGCCTCGGTTCGCCCTATTGCTTCGACCCGTTCGAGGCGCAGGGCCTCAAGGACAGGGATCTGCCCGCGCGCTGCTATCCCGTCGCCATCCCCGGCCTGACCGTGATCGACACGACCGATGTTTCGCGGGGATCGACCGGCCACAGCGACTTCCTGCGCAGCGCCGCCGCCTGCCGCGACTTCGTCGATGTCATCGCCGACAGACGGACGCGGCCGGAACGCATCGCGACGGGCCAGCCCCATGTCTTCCGCCTCGCCCCCGACCCGGCCGATCCCAAACCCGACGACGATGCGGTGTGCGACCGGACGAAGAACGGCGACGAGCGGGAATGAAAGGACTCAGCCGAAACCGCACAGCACCGCGAAATCGCTGAGCCACACGACCGGCCCTTCGCCGGTCCACAGCCACAGTCCGCCGAGCGCGACCAGCACAAACAGGGCGAGCGCGCCCCAGTCCTGCCGCTGCATCCTCATGCCGCCTGCGTCCGCCGGACGGGCGCGTCGGCGATCGGCAAGTGGACTAGGCCTGCGAACAGGCCAAGCGCGATCGACAGGCCCCAGACGATGTCATAGCTGCCCGTGGCGTCGAAGATCAGCCCCGCCATCCACGCGCCGAAGAAGCTGCCGATCTGATGGCTGAGGAACACGATGCCATAGAGCATCGAGAGATAGCGGATGCCGAAGATGCGCCCGACGATCCCGCTGGTCAGCGGCACCGTGCCGAGCCACAGAAAGCCGATCGCACTGGCGAGGACCAGCGCGCTCAGATGGCTGAGCGGCAGGAAGAGAAACAGCGCGATCACCGCCGAACGCGCGGTGTAGAGCGCCGACAGCACATATTTTTCCCGCAGATAATCGCCCGCCCGGCCGAACACATAGGAGCCGAGGATATTGAACAGCCCGACCAGCGCCAGCACCTGCGCGCCGATGTCGATCCCCAGCCCCTTGTCGTCGAGATAGGCGGGCAGATGCGTCGCGAGATAGGCGATGTGAAAGCCGCAGACGAAGAAGCCCGCGTTGAGCAACCAATATCCGCGATGCGCCGCCGCCTCGCGCAGCGCCTCGCCCGCGCTTTGCCGGACCGCCTCGGCGACACCGGGACCGTCGCCCGGCCGCCCCGCGACGCCGATCGCCAGCACGCCGCACAGCGCGACCACGGCCGCCATGATCCACAGCGTCTGCTGATAGCCGACCCCGCCGAGCAGCATCGACGCGGCGGGCACGACGAGGAACTGGCCCAGTGAGCCGCCCGCCGTGACGATGCCGAACGCGCCGCTGCGCTTTTCGGGGCTGACCACGCGGCCGACCGCGCCCAGCACGACGACGAAGGTCGTCCCCGACTGCGCCATGCCGATCAGCAGGCCGAAGCTGACATGCAGCCCCATCGCGTCGCCGGCCAGCGCCGCGCCGCCC
Organism: Alphaproteobacteria bacterium HGW-Alphaproteobacteria-13; assembly: GCA_002842935.1. GTDB lineage: Bacteria > Pseudomonadota > Alphaproteobacteria > Sphingomonadales > Sphingomonadaceae > Sphingopyxis. The sequence goes on from PHEM01000096.1 coordinate 7,612, forward strand.
AGCCCCGCCGCATAGAGCAGCGCCCCGCCCAGCACGACGCGCCCCGCGCCATGCTTGTCGGCGAGCGCGCCGACGAAGGGCTGCACGATCCCGAACATCAGGTTCTGAAGCGCCATCGCCAGGCCGAAGTCCGACCGGCTGATGCCGATATCGACGCTCATCTGCGGCAGGAACAGGCCAAAGCTCTGGCGGATTCCCATCGCGATGGTGACGATGGTCGCCGCGCAGAAGATGACGATCCACGGCTTTTTCATGACGGAGCGGTCGGGAGAGGACATGCCGGGCCGATGCGCCCTGCCCGGCGCGGCGTCAAGTATCTCCCCCCTCCCGCAGGCGGGAGGGGCAGCGAGACTTGGGCGCGTGCGCCCTAGTCGCAGCGGGGTGGGCATCTTCGCGACGTCGCTGCCCACCCCCAACCCCTCCCGCCTGCGGGAGGGGAGAATGGAGACCGCCACCGAAAATCGAACCAACCCACGACTTGTCTTTCCCGGCGGGCCAAAGCTGGCTAGAGCCATGACATGTCCGCATCCTCTCCCCTCGACGATTTCAAGACCGCGCTGTCGAGCGTCGCGCGCGCCGTGACGCGCGATGCGGAGGTCGAAGTCGGCTTCACCGCCGACGCGCCCATGCAGGTCGGCAAGCAGATCAAGGTGCCGACGCCCTCGCGCACGCTGCCCGCCGATCAGGTCGCGGAGGCGCGCGGCTTCGCCGATGCCTATGCGCTGCGCATGAAGCATCACAGCGAAAAGCTCCACGCCGCGGCGCGCCCGGCGGAGCCGCTGGCCGCCGCCGCCTTCGACGCGATGGAGCGCGCGCGCATCGAGGCGCTGGGCGCGCGCAACATGGCGGGGATGCGCGGCAACCTCGCCGCCGCGCTGCAGATGCGGATGCGGTCCGACCCGATCAGCCGCGCGCAGAACCGCGACGAGGTGCCGGTGTCGAGCGCGCTCGAACTGATCCTGCGCGAGGCGCTGACCGGCGACTTGCCGCCGCACGGCACGGAGACCGGACTCTCACTGGTCCGCGAATGGATCGAGAAGGATGCGGGCGGCGACCTGGGCGCGCTGGCGATGCAGATCGACGACCAAGCCGCCTTTGCCGAGACCGCGAAGCTCGCGCTGCGCCACCTCGACCTCATCCATGGCGACGAACCCCTTGAGGAGGGCACCGACGACGGCGGCGAGGACGAAGAGAGCGAAGCCGAGGACACGTCCGAGGAACAGCAGAGCGAGGACGGCGGCAGCGGCGAAAGCCAGGTCGACGCCCGCGCCGAAATGTCGGGCGACCAGGCCGACGACGGCGACAGCGATCCCGACGCCCAGGAAATGGAAGCCGATGGCGAGCCGGAGATGGACGGCGACGGCGACGAGGGCATGCTGCCCGTCCGCCCCAACCGCCTGCCGACCGACGTCCCCGACTTCAACTATGTCCGCTTCACCGAAAAGCATGACGAGATCGTCGCCGCGACCGAATTGTGCGACGCCGACGAACTGACGCGGCTGCGCGCCTATCTCGACCAGCAGATGACGCATTTGCAGGGCGCGGTGACGAAGCTCGCCAACCGGCTCCAGCGCCGGTTGATGGCGCAGCAGAACCGCGCGTGGGACTTCGACCAGGAGGAAGGCCAGCTCGACGCCGCGCGCCTCGCCCGCGTCGTCGTTTCGCCCGGCCATTCGCTGTCCTACAAGATCGAGCGCGACACCGACTTCCGCGACACGGTGGTGACGCTGCTGCTCGACAACAGCGGGTCGATGCGCGGGCGGCCGATCAGCATCGCCGCGATCAGCGCTGACATCCTCGCCCGCACGCTGGAACGTTGCGGCGTCAAGACCGAGATATTGGGCTTCACCACGCGGACGTGGAAAGGCGGGCAGAGCCGCGAGAAATGGCTGGCCGAGGGGCGCCCGCAACTGCCCGGCCGCCTCAATGACCTGCGCCACATCGTCTATAAATCCGCCGACGCACCGATGCGGCGGACCCGCGACAATCTTGGCCTGATGATGAAAGAGGGGCTGCTCAAGGAAAACATCGACGGCGAGGCGCTGGAATGGGCGCATCGGCGCA
>PHEM01000097.1 GCA_002842935.1 Alphaproteobacteria bacterium HGW-Alphaproteobacteria-13
ATCGGGCGACAGCTTGTCGATCACGGCGTTGAGCAGCACCTCTGCCCCCGCCGGATCGTCATTCTTGATGCGGTCGGGAATCGTGCGGGCCAGGCTGGCCGCGGCGGGATCGCCCGCGACGCTGTCGGCCCCGACGCGGCGCGGCGCGCTGCCCGCCCAGGCAAGGCGCGTCTGCGGCGGCAGCACGGGCAGATCGGCCGCGCCGCGCTTCGTGGCCAGCCGCCCAAGCTGTTCGGCCTGCGGCAACCCCGGCGAGCGGGCGAGGATCGGCAGGATGTCGGACACTTCGGCGCGCGGGCTGTTCGCCGCCAGCAACAGTTCAGCGCGCAGGAAATCATTGAGCGGCCCGCTGCCCGCGTCGTCGAGCAGCGCCTTCGCCTCCGCCCAGCGCTGGCTGCGGATCGCGGCAAGCACTTGCGTGTAAAGCTGTTTCTGCCTGGCGGAGAGAATGTCGGGCACGGTCTGCTGCGCGGCGCCGAAATCGCGGTCGCCGACGTCGGCGGCTGTCGCGGGCGATGACGTCACGGCGGCGAGCGCCGCGCTTGCCGAAAGGAAAAGGCTGATCCGCTTGTTCATTTGTCAACGTCCCCGGCTGATCAGTTTCAGGCTGTCCCAGGCCGCCGCCTTGTGCGTGGGCCGGGCTAGCAGCATCGCGGGATGCGCGACCGCCACCGATTCCACCTTTCGCCCATCACAGTTAATATCGAGTAACTGTCCGCGCGCGTCGGCCAGCGCACGGTCCGCCGCCATCCGTACGATCTCCCCGCCGATCAGCAGCAGGCGCTGCGGCCGGGCCAGCGCCACATGATGCCAGAGCAGCCGTTCAAGTTCCGCGCCGTCGCGCGCGTCGCAGCGCCCGCCCGGCGGCCGCGTGACGGCGAGGCTGGCGGCATAGCATTGCCCCCGCGTCGTGCCGATCGCGCGCAGCATCATGTCGAGCAGCGCGCCCGCCGCGCCGGAGAACAGCACGCCGTCGCGCTGGTCGTCGATTTCGGGCCAGGCGGTCAGCAGCATCAGCGGCGCGCCGGCCTCGCCCACGGGAAGCACGCGGCGCGCGTCCCACTGGCTGCCGGGCACATCGGGACTTTCGGCGAGCCATTGGCGGAAGGCGTCCCACTCGCCGGGAAAGGCGACGGGTTCCCTGGGCGCGGGCGCTTCGGCCTCTTCGCGCGGCTGAAGCGCCGCGGGCAGGGGCGGCGGCTCCTCGGCCGTTTCCGTGCGTTTCGGCGGGGCGCCGGCGTCGTTGGCGGGCGGCACGCGCAGCCATCCGGCAGGCGCCTCGCCGACCAGTGCGTCGACGCCCGCGAGCGACCACCAGTCGCAATAGCTTTCCGCCAGCAAGGCTGAATTGCGCCCACCCATGAAAAACTTGAAACATATGGTTGACGGGCGCGTCAATTGGCGGGCATCGCATTTCGTGACAGAATGAGCGCCAGGCACGATGAATGATCGGCCCATGACAGGCGCGGGACGGCAGAAAGGGTTTAGCGATGAGCGAACGGGAATCGATGCCCTATGACGTGGTCATCGTCGGCGCGGGTCCGGCGGGGCTTTCGGCGGCAATTCGCCTCAAGCAGCTTGCGAACGAGGCGGGCGGCGAGATTTCGGTGTGTATCCTCGAAAAAGGGTCCGAAGTCGGCGCGCACATCCTGTCGGGGGCGGTGATCGATCCCAAATCGCTCGACGAGCTGATTCCCGACTGGCGCGACATGGGCTGTCCGCTCGCCGAAGTGCCGGTGAACGACAATCAGCACTGGATGCTGACGAAGAAGAAGAAGTTCGGCGTGCCGCACTTCATCACGCCCGGCTTCATGCACAACAAGGGCACCTATACCGGCAGCCTCGGCAATCTGTGCCGCTGGCTCGCCGAGCAGGCCGAAGGGTTGGGGGTCGAGATTTTCCCTGGCTTCCCGGCCGCCGAAATCCTTTATAACGAGGACGGATCGGTCAAGGGCGTGGCGACCGGCGACATGGGCATCGCCCGCGACGGCAGCCACAAGCCGGACTATGCCCCCGGTCTCGAACTCCATGCGAAATATACGTTTTTCGCGGAAGGCGTACGCGGGCACCTGACCAAGATGCTGAAACCGCAATTCGCGCTCGACGCCGATTGCGAACCGCAGGTTTACGGCATCGGCGTCAAGGAATTGTGGGACATCGATCCCGCGAACCACGCGGAAGGCCGCGTCATCCATACGCAGGGCTGGCCGCTCGACGAGAACGCCAATGGCGGCGGCTTCCTCTATCATCAGGCGAACGGGCAGGTCGCGCTCGGTTTCGTGACCTGGCTCAATTACCGCAACCCGCATATCTCCCCGTTCCAAGAGATGCAGAAGTGGAAGACGCATCCGGAAATCGCCAAGATACTGAAGGGCGGCAAGCGCGTCTCCTACGGCGCGCGCGCGATCAGCGACGGCGGCTGGCAATCTGTGCCGAAGCTGGCGTTCCCCGGCGGCGCGCTGATCGGCGACACGGCGGGTTTCCTCAACGTGCCGCGCATCAAGGGCACGCACACGGCGATGAAGTCGGGCATGATGGCCGCCGAGGCGGCGTTCGCGGCCGTCAGCGCGGGCCGCGAGGGCGATGTGCTGACTGCCTATCAGGACGCCTATGACGACAGTTGGGTGAAGAAGGAGCTTGGCGTCGTCCGCAACGTGCTGCCGCTCGTCGAGAAGTTCGGCGATCTGGCGGGGTCGATGCTGGCGGGCATGACGATGTGGCTGGAGAATTTCGGCATCCGCGTGCCTTTCACGATGAAGCATCACCCCGACAACACGACGCTTTACCGCGCCGACCAGATGCCGAAGCCCGACTATCCGAAGCCGGACGGCGTGCTGACCTTCGATCGGCTGTCCTCGGTGTTCCTGTCGAACACCAACCATGAAGAGGATCAGCCGGTCCATTTGCAACTGAAGGACCCGACGATCCCCGTCGAATACAACCTGCCGCTCTATGACGAACCCGCGCAGCGCTATTGCCCGGCGGGGGTCTACGAGATCGTCGGGCAGGACGAAGGCGACCCCAAATTCGTCATCAACGCGCAGAATTGCGTCCACTGCAAGACCTGCGACATCAAGGACCCGACACAGAATATCAATTGGGTCACGCCGGAAGGCGGCGGAGGACCCAATTATCCGAACATGTAAGTCCGCCCGCCTGCTGTCTTTCGTCGCGCTGCTGGCGCTGGCCTGTCCGGCCGGGGCGGCGGACCAGAGCGCGGCGGCGCTGAACGCGCTGGTGAAGGCCCGGATCGCGGAGGATATGGGGCAACCGGCGGCGGCGCTGGCGGCCCTCGCGTCGCTGGCCAGCCTCGCGCCGCAGCTTCCGGGGCTGGACCGCCAGATATTCGAACAGGCGCTGGCGGCGGGCGACCTCGCCGCGGCGCGCGGCGCGGCGGGGCGGCTGCGGCAGGACGGCGACCGCGGCTTCGACACGATGCTTGTGCTGCTGGTCGACGCGATGCGCCGGTCGGACTGGAAGACCGCGCAAACCTATCTTGCCGAGCGGCCCGACAAGACGGGCGGCGACCGCGTCCTGCGTGTGATCCAGCCGGGTTTCCGAGCCTGGATCGGCGTCGGCGCGCGCGAGCAGGAGCCGGAGCGTGCCTTGCTCGCCGCCGCCGGTCAGGGGCGGCCCGAACCGGCGGCGGCGATGGAGGCGGCGCTGGTCCGCCTTGTGTCGAAACGCAAGACGGATGCCATTGCGCTGGTCGAAGACACCGTGCTGACCGACCGGACGAGCCAGCTCGTCGCGCTGCGCCTTGCCGCGACGCTGGACCGGGCCGGCGAGGGCGCGGCGGCGGTCGCGCTGCGCGATCGGATCGCGCTGGCGGCCGGGACGCGCGAGGACCCGCTGTTGCTGCTGCCCGATCAGCCCGTCACCACGGCGCGCGGTGGAGCCGCCCAGTGGCTCGGCCTGCTCGCCGACGGGCTGTCGCGGACGCCGGGCAGACCGCCGCGCGTCGCCCTGCTGTTCGCGCGCGCGGCGCATTGGCTGAACGATCGCGACTGGATGGCGCAGAGCGCGCTGATCGAGGTTCTGGGCCGAGGCGGGCGCGAACAGGCCGCGCTGGCGATGCTGGAGGCGGAGCGCGGGGCGCTGCCGCCGGTGCTGGAGATGCGCCGCGCCGAACTGGTGGAGGAGACGGGCGATGCCGCCACCGCCGTCAGGCTGGCCGAGACCGCCGTCGCCGGGCGGGCCGCGCCGCGCGGCCTGCTCATCCGCTTTGCCGATGTCGCGCGGCGCGCGGGCGATTCGGCGGCGGCGGCGCGCGCCTATACGCGCCTGGAGGCGTCGCTCGGCGATGACCGGGAGGATGCGGCGCTGCGCGGCACGCTGCTGATCGCGCGCGCCGAACTGCTGCTGCAAGCGGACGACTGGGATAGCGCGCAGCCCTTGCTCGAACAGGCCGTGGCGCTGCGGCCCGACGACCCGGAGATATTGAATTTCGCGGGCTATTCGGCGCTCGAACGGCGGCAGAATGTCAAGCAGGCCGTCACGCGCCTCGAGGCGGCATGGGAACGCGAACCGCAAAGCGCGGCCATTACCGATTCGCTCGGCTGGGCCTATGTGCTGACGGGGCGGGTGGCCGAGGCGGTGCCGCTGCTGGAAAAGGCGGAGCGGGGCGATCCGGGCAATGCCGTGATCGTCGAGCATCTGGGCGACGCCTATTGGCAGGCCGGGCGGCGGTTCGAGGCGCGCAACAACTGGCGCGCCGCCGCCTTGCTGGCTGACGATGCGATGGCGGCGCGGCTGGCGGCGAAGCTGGCGGACGGGCTGACGCCCGCGACGATGGCGCCATGACGGGGGACATGCGCGAAACCGGCTGGGCGAAGATCAACCTTGCGCTCCACGTCCGCGCGCGGCGCGATGACGGCTATCACGCCATCGAGACTTTGTTCGCCTTTGTCGACCGCGGCGACGAGCTGACGGCGGCGGTCGCCGGAGCGGATTCGCTGATCATCGAAGGCGAATTCGCCGAAGGGCTGAGCTTGGACGCGGATAATCTGGTGCGGCGCGCGCTGACGCTGCTGCGCGGCCTTTATGGCGCGGACCGCGTGCCGCCGCTGGCGATGCGCCTCGTCAAGCATCTGCCGGTCGCGGCGGGGATCGGCGGCGGATCGGCCGATGCGGCGGCGCTCGCGCGGCTGGTGCGGCGGCATTTCCTGCCCGAAGTCGGCGACGCCGCGCTGGCGCGCACGGTCGCCTCGCTGGGCGCCGACGTCGCCGCCTGTGTCGCCAGCATGACGTGCCTCGGCACGGGCGCCGGCGAGGAGCTGGAGCCGGTTTCGGATCTGCGGCTGGCGGACACGCCGGTGCTGCTCGTCAACCCGCGTCAGCCGGTGGCGACGGGACCCGTGTTCGCGGCGTGGGACGGGATCGACCGGGGCGGGCTGTTCGTCGGTGCCGAGGCGCGCGCGCAGCTTCTCGCCGCGCGCAACGATCTTCAGCGTCCGGCGACGGCGCAGTGCCCGGCGGTCGCCGACATCTTGTGCGAGTTGGGCGCGCATCGCCCGTGGCTGGCGCGCATGTCGGGATCGGGGGCGACCTGCTTCGCGCTGTTCGACGCCGCCGCCGCGCGCGACGAAGCGGCGGCGCGGATCGCGGCGCGCTATCCGCACTGGTGGCAAATGACAGGAACCCTGCGATGAGCGAGGCCTGGCGCCTGCTCGGTACGCCGCGCACAGGCGGCGTGCTGCTGATCGGCGATCATGCGTCGAACCATGTCCCCGCCGATATCGACCTCGGCATCGACCCGGCGCTGCTGCGCCAGCATATCGCCATCGATCTCGGCGTCGCCGAAGTCGCGCAGCGGCTCGTCGCGGCGGGTGCGGTCGATGCGGCGATCCTCGGCGGCGTGTCGCGGCTCGTCGTCGATTGCAACCGCGACGAGGATGCGCCGGGCGCTGTCCCGATCGCCAGCGACGGCCATGCGATTCCCGGCAACGCGCTCGATCATGCGGGGCGCGAGGCACGGCTGGCGCGCTTTTTCCGGCCCTATCACGCATATATCACCGCGACGATCGCGGCGCATCGGCCCGCGATGATCTTGTCGCTGCACAGCTTCACCCCCGCGCTCGCCAGCGATCCCGATCAGGCGCGGCCGTGGCATGTCGGCGTGCTCTATAATGAGGACGACCGGCTTGCGGTTCCCGCGATCCGTGTGCTGGAGGCCGAGGGGCTGTGCGTGGGCGACCAGCAGCCCTATTCAGGCAAGTTCCTCAACGCGACGATGAATCGCCATGCGGAAGCGAATGGCATCCCCTATATCGGCATAGAGATGCGGCAGGATCTGGTCGCGGACGCCGAAGGGCAGGCGCTGTTCGCGCAGAGATTGGCGCTTATGTGCAACGAAGTGGCGATCTATCTGCGAGAATCGCTCTTTCTCTCTTGTCCGTCATGCTGAACCTGTTTCAGCATCCATGGTCTGCCCTTTCCATCGGCGCGGCGCCTTTTTTGTTTCACGCGAAGACGCGAAGATGTCGTGCTTGCCGCGAAGGGGCTTTCTCTTTCAACGGTGCAACCGGCCGCACCCTCGAAAGAAAATGGGTCTCATCGATCCAGGCCTTCTTCTTCGCGCCTTCGCGTCTTCGCGTGAAACCAACTCGCACCATCCTGACAAGCAAGCGCGGGGTCATGGATGCTGAACCGAGTTCAGCATGACACGGGGTAATATCTGCGGGCGCAAGCAAACTATGCTATCTCCTGCAACAAAGCGGCGTTGAAACTGGGCGCATAGGCGTGTAGAGGCGCCTTAAGACACGCTATTATGAAATATAATTGCTAGGAACCGTTAAAATGCCTTCTTATCGTTCACGCACGACCACTCACGGCCGCAATATGGCGGGCGCACGCGGGCTGTGGCGCGCGACGGGGATGAAGGACAGCGATTTCGGCAAGCCGATCATCGCCGTCGTCAACAGCTTCACGCAGTTCGTGCCGGGCCATGTGCACCTCAAGGACCTCGGCCAGCTCGTCGCGCGCGAGATCGAGGCAGCGGGCGGTGTCGCCAAGGAATTCAACACCATCGCGGTCGATGACGGCATCGCCATGGGGCATGACGGCATGCTCTATAGCCTGCCGAGCCGCGACCTGATCGCCGACAGCGTCGAATATATGGTGAATGCGCATTGCGCCGACGCGATGGTCTGTATCTCCAACTGCGACAAGATCACGCCGGGGATGCTGATGGCGGCGCTGCGCATCAATATCCCGGTGGTGTTCGTGTCGGGCGGGCCGATGGAGGCGGGCAAGGTCGTGCTGAAGGGCAAGGAAGTCGCGCTCGACCTGGTCGACGCGATGGTCGCCGCCGCCGACGAGAGCTATAGCGACGCCGAAGTGACCGCGATCGAGCAGTCGGCCTGTCCGACCTGCGGGTCCTGTTCGGGCATGTTCACCGCCAATTCGATGAACTGCCTGACCGAGGCGCTGGGCCTGTCGCTGCCGGGCAACGGATCGACGCTGGCCACCCACGCCGATCGCAAGGCGCTGTTCCTGCGCGCGGGGCGGATCGCCGTCGAGATGTGCCGCCGCTATTATGAACAGGACGACGCCAGCGTCCTGCCGCGCAACATCGCGACGTTCGAGGCGTTCGAAAATGCGATGAGCCTCGACATCGCCATGGGCGGATCGACTAACACGGTGCTGCACCTGCTCGCCGCCGCGCACGAGGGGGGCGTCGATTTCACCATGGACGACATCGACAGGCTGTCGCGCCGCGTCCCCTGCCTGTCGAAAGTCGCGCCCGCGAAGAATGACGTTCATATGGAGGACGTCCACCGCGCGGGCGGCATCATGGCGATCCTTGGCGAGCTGGAGCGCGCGGGGCTGCTCCACGCGCATCTGCCGACCGTGCACAGCGCGACGCTGGGCGATGCGCTCAACAAATGGGATATAGCGCGGACGAATGACCCGGACGTGCAGAAATTCTTCATGGCCGCCCCCGGCGGCGTGCCGACGCAGACGGCGTTCAGTCAGGATCGGCGCTGGGCAACGCTCGACCTCGACCGGACAAGCGGCGTGATCCGCTCGGCCGACCATGCGTTCAGCAAGGACGGCGGGCTGGCCGTGCTGTCGGGCAATATCGCGCTCGACGGCTGCATCGTGAAGACGGCTGGCGTCGACGAATCGATCCTGAAATTTGCCGGTCCCGCCAAGGTCTATGAAAGCCAGGACGCGGCGGTCGCGGGCATATTGACCGGGCAGGTCGAGGCGGGCGATGTCGTCGTCATCCGCTATGAGGGACCAAGGGGCGGGCCGGGGATGCAGGAAATGCTCTATCCGACCAGTTACTTGAAATCGAAGGGGCTGGGCGCGGCCTGCGCGCTGATCACTGACGGGCGCTTTTCGGGGGGCACATCGGGGCTGTCGATCGGCCATGTCTCGCCCGAGGCCGCCGAAGGCGGCGCGATTGGTCTGGTCGAGGACGGCGACCTGATCGAAATCGATATTCCGGGCCGCACCATCCGCCTGGCCATTTCGGATGAGGATCTCGCGGCGCGGCGCGCGGCGATGGAGGCAAAGGGCGAGGCGGCGTGGCAGCCCGAAAAGCCGCGCCCGCGCAAGGTCTCCGTCGCGCTTCAGGCTTATGCCGCCATGGCGACCAGCGCCGCGCGCGGCGCCGTGCGCGACCTGTCGCAGCTCAAGAGCCGCTGATGCGCTCGCTCGCCGCCCTTGCGCCCGCCATGCTGCTCGTGGGATGCGACGGCGCGCCCGACAATGGCGCGCTCGCCGAAGCCGAAGCACGCGGGTCGCGCGAGGCGGCGGCGAACGGCCGCATCGACTGCGCGCTGGAAGGCGCGAAGCTGTTCGACCGCACCTGCACCATCGAAGAGATGAGCGGAACGGACGGCACGATCCTGATCGTCGGCAAACCCAATGTGGGATACCGCCGCTTGCAGATCACCACCGACGGGCGCGGCGTCGTCGCGGCGGACGGATCGCAGCCCGCAACGGTCGCGATCGTCGGCGACGGCATGATCGAAGTCGCGATCGGCGCCGACCGCTATCGCCTGCCTGCCAATACCGGCGGGACGTGAGGCGGCATTGCTTTGTTCCGTTCGTGTCGAGCGAAGTCGAGACACCCATCGGCCTTGCTCTACATCGATGGGGGTCTCGACTTCGCTCGACACGAGCGGGTATGTGAGGTGGTATGACCATCCCTCCCGACGCCCCGATCCTGACCGCCGCTGCGATGCGTGAAGCCGAGGCGGCCTGCGCGTCCTCGGGCACCTCGCTGGCGGAGCTGATGGACCGGGCGGGCGCGACGGTCGCGGACACGGCATGGCGGATGGCGGCGGGCGCGCCGGTGCTCGTCCTGTGCGGGCCGGGCAACAATGGCGGCGACGGCTATGTCGCCGCGCGCCTGCTGGCAGAGCGCGGCGCGCCAGTGCGTGTTGCCGTGCTGGCACCGCCTGCGACCGATCTTGCCCGTGCGGCGCGGGCGGCGTGGCAGGGACCTGTCGAGGCGCTCGATGCGGGACCGGCGTCTGCCGCGCTGATCGTCGATGCTCTGTTCGGCGTCGGCCTGTCGCGCCCGCTGGACGGCGATCTCGCGCGGTTGCTGAAAGGGCTGGCGGGAGGCCGCGTGCTGGCGGTCGATGTGCCGAGCGGCGTCGAT
>PHEM01000098.1 GCA_002842935.1 Alphaproteobacteria bacterium HGW-Alphaproteobacteria-13
GCCCGCCATTCGGCGAGCGAGGCGTAGAGCGCGACGCCCTCGCGCGGGGGGAGGGGTAGAGCAAACCCTTGCGAATTTAGAGCGGTGAGCCTTAAATCTGAGCCACCCTCTCGTCCGTTTGCCCTGAGCTTGTCGAAGCCTGTCCTGAGCGCCTGCCTTGCAGGCAGTCGAAGGGGGCCGTTCTTTCCTTTGGCGCCGCAAGAAGAAGGACGGTGCTTCGACAAGCTCAGCACGAACGAGTCATATTTATAGCTCTACGCTCTAAGACACCGTTTCCCCGAACGAAGCGAGAACCCGCGCCGTTGCCCCCTCGTCTTCGCTCGGGGATGGGATTCCCAAGGAATCAACCCCGCTCTTCCCCCAACGCCGCCACGCGCGCCCGGTCGCGCGCGGGGATCAGCGCCTCGCTGACTTGCCAGAACCCCGTCACCGCCGCCTGCCCGGCATGGGTATAGGCACGGCTCATCGCGTCGCGCAGCAAGGTGAAGATCGACGCCTCCAGCGCCCGCCCGGCGTCGGTCAGCCGCAGTTCCTTCTGCCGCCGGTCGCGGCCTCCGGGGCGCGTGGCGACCAGATCGCGCGCCTCCAGCTCCTTGACGACGCGGCCCAGTGATTGCTTGGTGATGCCCAGCAGCGTCAGCAGGTCGGTGATCGTCAGTCCCGGCTGGCGCGCGATGAAGTAAAGCGCGCGGTAATGCGCGCGTCCCAGCGCCTTTTCGGCAAGCCGCGCGTCGATCGCGCGCCACAGCGCGCCATGGGCGAAAAACAGATATTCGATGCCGCGACGCACTTCCGCCTCGCGCAAGAAAAGGGCAGAGGCGGCGGGGACTTGTGAAATAAAATTTTCATGGGCCATGGCGACACCCGTTGCGCCCGGCGCGCTCATTTGGCAAGAGGCGCGCATCTCTTACGCTGAACGACAGGGTCTTGCAATGTCCTCTCTCGCCTTCACTCATGTCCCGCATCCTGCCCCCGTCGCGCCGGACGCCCGCGCGGCGGCGATCGCGGACCCCGTGTTCGGGCGTATCTTCACCGACCATATGGTGTCGATCCGCTACAATGAGACGCAGGGCTGGCATGATGCGCAAGTGATGCCGCGCGGCCCGCTGTCGCTCGACCCCGCGACCGCCGTGCTCCACTATGCGCAGGAGATTTTCGAGGGGCTGAAGGCCTATCGGCTCGACGACGGGACGATGGCGCTGTTCCGGGTTCAGGCCAACGCCGCGCGCTTCAACGCCAGCGCCCGCCGCATGGCGATGGCCGAACTGCCCGAGGAGCTGTTTATCGCCGCCGTCCGGGAAATCGTCCGCGCCGATGCCGCCTGGTTCCCGCCGGTCGAAGGCGGCGCGCTCTATCTGCGTCCCTTCATGTATGCGAGCGAGGCGTTCCTGGGCGTGAAGCCCGCGTCCGAATATCATTTCCTCGTCATCGCCTCGCCCGTCGGCAATTATTTCAAGGGTGGCGCGCCCGCCGTGTCGCTGTGGGTGTCGGAAGATTATACGCGCGCCGCGCCGGGCGGCACGGGCGCGGCCAAATGCGGCGGCAACTATGCCGCCAGCCTCGTCGCGCAGAGCGAGGCGATCGCCAAGGGCCACGACCAGGTCGTCTTCCTCGACGCCGCCGAGCATCGCTGGATCGAGGAACTGGGCGGCATGAACATGTTCTTCGTGATGGACGACGGCAGCCTTGTGACGCCGCCACTGACGGGCACGATCCTGCCCGGCATCACGCGCGACGCGCTGCTGACGCTGGCGCGCGACGCGGGGCTGACGGTGCGCGAGGAACGCTATGCGATCGACCAGTGGCAGGCGGATGCGACAAGCGGCCGCCTGACCGAAAGCTTTGCCTGCGGCACGGCGGCGGTGGTGACGCCGGTGGGCAAGGTGACGCGTGGGAACACGAGCTTCACCATCGGCGCGGGCGGTCCGGGGCAGGTCACGGCGATGCTGAAGGACAAGCTCGTCGACATCCAGCGCGGCCGCGCGCCCGACCCGCACGGGTGGGTGACGCGCCTGTAAGCGCCGCCTTGCAATCGGGACCGCCGCGCTATAGAGCGCGCCTCGCACCGGCCATTGGGGCGTAGCCAAGCGGTAAGGCAGCGGTTTTTGGTACCGCCATGCGCAGGTTCGAATCCTGCCGCCCCAGCCAGCGCGACCTTGCGATTCGACTCCCAGGGGGTTGAAATTGTGAGATAGGCGCGCGCCGGTGTAGTGATCTCATCCCTGTCTCATGGTTTTTGGACACTGGGAGCCGATCACGGCGTCGGTCGACGTTCTTGCCAAAGGTAAAATTCGACCAGCGAAGCTCCGTCGGTTGTGCGGGATTATGGGGAGCGTTTCGTCCAGCGGCGACGTGACGCCAAACCGCGTCGCGATTTCCCATTGAGCGTGATTCCCGTCCAGCGGACCCTCCCCGATGAATATTGGCAGTGGCGGAGCGGCGCAGGCTGATTCCCGCAATAGCTTGCATCCGGATTGGAGAAGTGTATCCTGATCGGAAAATAAGCGGTGGCGGACGGGGATGGGAGAGGCGAATGACGGTTATGCGGAGCGTGCGCGCCTGGCTCGTGACGATCGTCGGTGCCGTGGCGGTCGTCGGTCTCGCGCTGCCGCAAGTTGCGGTTTCCGCCCGGTCCGACGTTCAAACCGCGCCGCAGTTCCTTTCGGGCTATGTCGCCGAGGATGTCATGATCCCGATGCGGGACGGCGTCCGGCTCCACGCGCAGGTGTGGCGGCCGAGCGAGGCGGCGGGGGATCTGCCGATCCTGATGACGCGCTCCCCCTATGGTTTCACGGCGGAGCGGATCGATCACGCCTTGAGCAAGGGCGGCGGCTATGGCGAGCTGGCCGAGGACAAGTTCATCTTCGTGTTCCAGGACATTCGCGGCCGGTTCGGGTCGGAAGGGGACTATGTCACCTTGCGGCCGTCGAAGACCAGCGCCAACGGGATCGACGAGGCGACCGACACCTATGACACGATTGCGTGGCTGGTGAAGAAGCTGCCAGGCAATAACGGGCGCGTGGGGACGTTCGGCGTTTCCTATGGCGGCTGGACCGCGGCGATCTCGACCATCGACCCGCATCCGGCGTTGAAGGCGGTATCGTCGCAGGCCTCGCCCGAGGACATGTTCATCGGCGACGATTTCCTGCACAATGGCGCGTTCCGGCTGGACTATGCCTGGTCGTGGGTGTCGGCGCTGGAAACCGACGGGCGGACGATGCAGCGGTTCGATTTCGGCACCGAGGACGCTTACGACTGGTATCTGAAGCAGAGCGATCTCGCCAATCTCGACAGGCAGAAGCTGGGCCGGTCGATGCCGAGCTGGCAGGATTTCGTCGCGCACCCCAATTATGACGGTTTCTGGAAACGGCGCCGGACATCGCAGATGATGCCCGCGAAGGTCCGCGTGCCGAACCTGATCGTCGCGGGCTGGTGGGATCAGGAGGATTTCTATGGGCCGATGCAGATATACGCCAATCAGGAGAAAGGCGACGACCGCAACCTCAACTATCTGGTGGTCGGCCCGTGGAACCACGGCGCATGGCGCGGCGCGGGCGACCGCTAAGGCCCGTTTCCCCTGGGCGCCGCCACGGGCGACTGGTTTCGCCGGACGGTCGAACTGCCCTGGTTCCGTTACTGGCTGAAGGGCGAGGGCAAGCTCGATCAGCCGGAAGCGCTGGTGTTCCAGTCCGGCAGCAACATATGGCAGCGGCTGACGCGCTGGCCGGCGGCGGACACCCGCCCGCGCAAGCTTTATATGCGCGCGGGCGGCCGCCTGTCTTTCGACGCGCCGAAGGCGGGGGAAGGGACCAGCCGCTTCGTTTCCGATCCGGCCGATCCGGTCCCCTATCGCGATCGCGCCCATCTGAAGCCGTTCATGCTGCCCGAATCGAACTGGTCGACCTGGCTGGCCGACGATCAGGCGCCGTTCGCCGCGCGCAAGGACGTGCTGTTCTGGCAGACCGAGCCGCTGGCCGAGGATGTGACCGTCGCGGGCAACATCGTCGCGCACCTGTACGCCAGCACCACGGGGACCGACGCCGACTGGGTGGTGAAGCTGCTGGACGTGCATCCCGATGATGCGGCCATTCCGGCGGAGCTGCGCGGACACCAGCGGATGATCGCGAACGACGTGTTCCGGGGCCGCTTCCGCACCAGCTATGAAAAGCCGCGGGCGATCCGGCCCGGCAAGGTGCTGCCCTATCGGATCAATCTGCATTCGGCGTCGCACGTCTTCAAGAAAGGGCACCGGATCGCCGTGCAGGTGCAGAGCAGCTGGTTCCCGCTGATCGACCGCAATCCGCAGACCTTCGTCCCGAACATCCTGAAGGCCAGGCCATCGGACTATAAGGCGCAGACGCACGCGGTGCATCATAGCCCAGCCTATCCGTCCGCGATCGTCATCGATCTGGCGGCGGGCGGGCCATGAATTTATCTCCAATCGGAAATTTTTCCCTATGGGTTCGAAGTCGGGCGACAAGGGCGCGTCAACGCCTCGCATCAAAGGGAGCCGGGGGCGTTCTGTCGCTTTATGGCAACAGTGGAGGAGTTGCATCGTCGCTATTGACAGATAGGTGTTGTCCTGATCAGGATCATATGTCAGCATCGTGACAAACAATACCTGATCATATCGATCGAGGTTATTTGTGGGAGGAAGTCAATGGGGAAGCTGCCGAAGCAGGGATCGCGCGCATATCTTCGTTATGGTAGCCAGGCGGCAGTCGCCATGGCCTTGTTCTATGCGGGAAGCGCGGCGGCGCAGACAGCCGGCGAGCGGTCCGCGATCATCGGCGACGAGGAAATCCTGGTCACTGGTACGCGCATCGAAAAGGCGGGTTTCGACCAGCCGACGCCGACCACGGTGGTCGGCGAAGTCGAGTTGCGCCAGGGGCAGCGTCCCAGCCTCGCGGCGGTCCTGAACGACTCGCCCCAGTTCCGCGCGACGGTCACGTCGTCGGTCTCGCCGGGCAACACGTCGAGCGGCTCCGCGCCGGTCGATCTGCGCGGGCTTGGGACCGGACGGACGCTGACTCTGATCAACAAGCGCCGCTTCGTCGGGCAGAACAACCTCAACTATATCCCGGTCGGGCTGGTCGAGCGAGTCGAGGTCGTGACCGGGGGCGCTTCGGCCGCCTGGGGTTCGGATGCGGTCGCGGGCGTGGTGAACATCCTGCTGAAGAAGCAGGTCGAGGGAATCACCGTCGGCGCCCAGTCCGGCATTTCGTCGCGCGGCGACGGACAGCGCT
Source organism: Alphaproteobacteria bacterium HGW-Alphaproteobacteria-13 (assembly GCA_002842935.1). GTDB lineage: Bacteria > Pseudomonadota > Alphaproteobacteria > Sphingomonadales > Sphingomonadaceae > Sphingopyxis. The sequence continues at coordinate 5,247 of PHEM01000098.1, forward strand.
GGGGCGCGGATGTGACGATGGGCACCTCGTTCGCCGACGGCCGGGGCCAGCTGATGTTCAGCGCCGAATATGTGAACGAATCGTCGATCCAGAATCGCAACAGCCGCCCCAATCTGGGCAGCGCTGCCATCGTTCGCTATGACCCCACCAGCACGACCGACCTGCGCCAGATTCTGGTGCGCGACGTCAACTTCGGCAACCAGGTATCGGCGGGCCTGATCACCAGCGGTATCTTCGCCGGGCAGATGTTCAATGACGACGGGACGCTGCGCGCCTATCGGGGCGGGCAGTCGCTTGCCGTCAACCCGGCCGCGACGCCGTTTCCCGGACAGGTGATCGGCGGCGCGGACGCGATCGGCCTGTACGACGCCGTCGTCGTGACCGCTCCGGTCGAGCGCATCAGCGCCTTCGCGCGCGCCACTTATGATCTTGGCGGCGCAACGCTGTGGGCGGAAGCCGCCTATGGCCGGTCGCGAGCCGACTACCGGCGCGTGAGAAACGGATTCCTGCCCGACATCGGCGCGCCGGCCAACCTGACCATCCAGGCCACCAACCCGTTCCTGTCCCCCGCCATCCGCGACGCGCTCGCCCAGGCAGGCGAGACCAGTTTCACGCTCGGCAAATTCTATGACGGCGACTTCGCGCTCCGCTACGACGGCATCCGCACGCAGAAGGAAGGCGCGATCGGCATCGATGCCGCGCTGGGCGGAAGCTGGCGCGCGCGTGCGCACTACAGCCATGGACAGACCGACTGGTCGCAGCGTATCTATAATGCGCGCATCGTCTCGCGTTTCAACAACGCGATCAATGCGGTGTCGAGCGGCGGGCAGATCGTCTGCGCGATCAACGCCGACGCGGACCCCGCCAACGACGATCCGAACTGCCGCCCGCTCAACCTGTTCGGTGTCAACGCCGACCGGCAGGACGCGCTCAACTATATCCGCGGCACGCAGATGAACGATACCCGCAACAGGCTCGACGCGATGGCGGCCGAAGTGCAGGGCGATCTCTTCCCGCTCTGGGCAGGCCGGCCGATCACCGTCGCGTTCGGCGTCGAGGCGCGTTACGAGAGTCAGAAATCGGTCAGCGGCGACCTCGATCTGGCGGGCGCCTATGGGCCGCTCAACCTGTACGGCGCCCCTGTCAGCGGCAAATCCAACGTGAAGGAAGGTTTCGCCGAAATCGCGGTCCCGTTGTTCGAGGTCGAAGGCGCGATCAAGGTCGATCTGAACGGCGCGGGACGCTATTCGGATTACAGCCGCAGCGGCGGCATCTGGTCGTGGAAGGGCGGCGCCACCGTCAGCCTGTTCGACACGCTGCTGCTGCGCGGCACGCGGTCGCGCGACATCCGTGCACCCACCATCGGGGAACTCTTCGCGGTGCGCGCCATCAACGTGAATTCGCTGGTCGATCAGGATAGCGCCGGTCGTCTGGCGGCCAATCCCAATTACAATTCCACGCCGCAGCAAGTGACGACCTACAGCGGGGGCAACCCCGACCTCGTGCCCGAGATCAGCTATACGACGACGTTCGGCGCGACATTCTCGCCGCGCTTCATCCGCGGCTTCAATCTGTCGGTCGATTATTACGATATCGATATCTCCGGCGCGATCGCGACGCTGTCGGCGACCAATCTCACGCTGGCCTGCCGCAACGGCAGCCTGGCCGCGTGCGACCGGATCACGCGTGACGCCACCGGCACGGTGACGGAGGTGCGGTCCAACGCGCAGAACATCGCCCGTTTCCAGACGACGGGGATCGATATCGAGGCGTCGCAGGTCGTGCCGATGTCGGCCATCAGCCTGCCGGGCACGCTCCGGGTGCGGGCGCTGGCGTCCTATGTCAAAAAATTCATCTATGACACCGGCGTATCGCGGACCGACACCGCGGGCGACGTGGGCGGCGCCACCGCCAACGCGCTGCCGAAATGGCGCGGCGTGTTGAGCTTCGCCTATCAGGACGACGGCTTCGGTCTCGACGCGCGCATCCGCTATGTCGGCGGCGGCAAATTCAACAAGCTGCTGGAAGGCACGCTGATCAACAACGATATCGGGTCGCGCACCTATGTCGATGTGGGCGCGCAGATGAAGGTCACGGATCGCTTCACGCTGCACTTCAACGTCAACAACCTGTTCGACCGCGATCCGCCGCTGACCACGTCCGGATCGGTACTCCATGACGTGGTGGGAACCTATTTCACGGCGGGCGCGCGGGCGACGTTCTGAACGGCCCGGGTCCGGGCGATCCCGGACCCGAGAGAACCCGCGAACGGTTCCCCACCGTTCGCGGGTTTTCGTTTTTCGCTCGCGCTTGCCATGATTTCCTGATCAGGACAGTAAATTTCCATATGGCATATTATTCTCCAAATATTGACTCGTCGGCGATCGTGGGGTTGGCTGGTCCAGAGCGTCGAATCATGCCGTTCGGCGAATGATGGAGCTGCGAATGTTGCGCTTGCCCCTGCTGCTTGTCCTGTTCCTCGCCGCCTTTGCGATACGGCCCGCCTTCGCGCAGGACCTTGCGAAATATTCCCCGGAGGCGCTCGAGCGCGAAGTCGCGGCGATCGCCGACGCGCGGATCGCGGTGATGGTGCCGATGCGCGACGGCGTCCGGCTTTCGACCAATATCTATACGCCGCGCGGCGCGCAGGGACCGCTGCCGGTGATCCTGTGGAAGACGCCCTATAGCGAACACCGCCTGCGGGGATCGACGCTCAACTATGCGATCGAGGCGGTCCGGCGCGGCTATGTGTTCATCGTGCAGAGCGAGCGCGGGCGCTATTTCTCCGAAGGGACGTGGGAGATATTGGGGAGACCGCAGACCGACGGCTATGACACGCTGAGCTGGATCGCGGCGCAGCCCTGGTCGAACGGCAAGGTCGGCACGCTGGGCTGTTCCTCGTCGGCTGAATGGCAGCTCGCGCTGGCCGCGCAGAACCACCCCGCGCACGCGGCGATGGTGCCGATGGCGGCGGGCGCGGGGATCGGCAAGGTCGGCCGCTTTCAGGAACAGGGCAACTGGTACACGGGCGGCGTTCCGCGCAGCCTGTTCTTCGCGTGGCTCTATGGCGTCGACAATCCGCTCCGCGCCCAGTTGCCTGCCGATCTCGACGAAAAGACGCGCGCGCGCGTCTCGCTCTACAACGACCTGGCGGCGACCAAGCCCAAGGTCGATTGGACGCGGCATATCCGCCACCTTCCCGTGGCCGACATGCATGCGAGCCTGGGGGAGCCTGCGGGCGTGTTCGACAGCCTGATCGCGCGGACGCCCGCCGATCCGGCCTGGCGCGCGGGCGGGCTTTACCATGACGACATGGGCTGGGGCGTGCCCGCGCTGTGGTTCAACAGCTGGTACGACGTCTCGATCGGTCCCAATCTGGAACTGTTCAACCACGTCCGCGCAGCCGCCGCCGATCCGGACGTGCGCGCGAACCAATATGCGGTGATCGCGCCCGTCGTCCATTGCGCCTTTTCCCGTATGGGTCCGGACACCGTGGTCGGCGAACGGCCGATGGGCGACACCAGCTTCGACGTGAACGGCGCGGTCTTTGGCTGGTTCGACCGCTGGCTGAAGGGCGATGCCGCTGCCTTCCCGTCCTCCACGCCGCATGTGCGCTATTATCTGATGGGCGGGAATGCCTGGAAAAGCGCCGAAAGCTGGCCGCCGCGCGGCGCGCGTCAGCGCAATCGGGCCTCGAGTCCGACGAGGCCGCGCAGGCTCGCGAGCGATGCGCGGCGCGGCAGCACGTCGAGCACGAAGCGCTCCTCGGCAGCGAGTCCCGCCCGCGCGCGCGCTTCGGCGAAGTGCCCGACGCCGACGATGATACGCGGCTGCAGCGCCTCGATCGTCTTCCGGAGCGCTGCGTCGCACGCGCGCAGCAGCGGCTCGCGCTCCGCGGCGCGCAGCTTGTCCGGCGTGACGTTGCGCCCGCTCGCTTCGAGGAACAGCAGCGGGCAGTAGTTGGCGACGAAGAAGCGCGCGAAGAAGCGCGCGGGCGTGCCGAAGCGATCGCGCGCGAAGCCCCACAGCCGCGCCCCGGAGACCTCGCTTCGCGGACACGCGAAGCCGAGCACGGGCCGCTTCGGATGTTCCTGCGGCGGCCGCCCCACCGGCGCTTCGAGTCCCAACCAGTCGCGCACGAACGTCACCTCGCCGAACGGGACGCCCGTCTGCGCCATGCCGAACGGCCCCGGATTCATCCCGAGCAACAGCACTTCCTTCTGCAAGCCAAGCATATCGACCGAGAGCACCACCGCGACACCCGCAACGATCCAGACCGTGCCTGAGACATAGGTCTTCGCCGCCAGCGCGCGCAGGGTCACGCTTTCATCGATTTCCGCTTCATCGCCGAACGCCGCCAT
>PHEM01000099.1 GCA_002842935.1 Alphaproteobacteria bacterium HGW-Alphaproteobacteria-13
ATATGACCGAAACCCACGAAGCGGCGGAGGACGGCGCGCCGGAAACCGCGACGCTGCCGCTCGACGCCTGGCACCGCGCCCATGGCGCGCGCATGGTCGAGTTCGCCGGTTACTGGATGCCGATCCAGTACGAAGGCATCATGGCCGAACATCTGTGGACGCGCGCGAATGCGGGTCTGTTCGACGTCAGCCACATGGGGCAGCTCGGCCTGTCGGGCGGTGATGGCGAGAGCGGGGGCGCGGCGGCGGCGCTGGAGGCGCTGGTGCCGGGCGATATCGCCGGGCTGAAGCCGGGCCGGATGCGTTATTCGCTGCTGCTGGGCGAGGATGGCGGCATCCTCGACGATCTGATGGTGACGAACGAGGGCGAGGAATTCGGCATCGTCGTCAACGGCGCGGTGAAATGGGACGACATCGCCCATCTGCGCGAGCATCTGCCCGACGACATCACGCTCAATCACAAGGACGATCGCGGTCTGCTGGCGCTGCAAGGGCCGAAGGCGGCGGCAGCGCTGACGCGGCTGGTGCCCGAGGCGGCGGACCTCGTCTTCATGCAGTTCGCCCGTGCCGTGTGGAACGGCCATGCGATCGGCGTCAGCCGCTCCGGCTATACCGGCGAGGACGGGTTCGAGATTTCGCTGCCGAACGCGGCGCTGGAGGCGTTCGCCGACGCGCTGTGCGCGATGGAGGAAGTGAAGCCCATCGGTCTTGGCGCGCGCGATTCGCTGCGGCTGGAGGCGGGGCTGCCGCTGTACGGCCATGACCTCGATCCGCTGACCGATCCCGTCGAGGGCGACCTCGCCTTCGCCATATCGAAGCGCCGCCGCGAGGAAGCGAATTTCCCCGGCGCGGCGCGCATATTGGGCCATCTGGTGAACGGAGCGCCGCGCAAACGCGTCGGCCTGACCGTGGACGGCAAGGTGCCGGTGCGCGAAGGCGCGAAGCTGTTCGACGGCGACACCGAAATCGGCGTCGTGACCTCGGGCGGCTTCGCCCCCAGCGTCGGCGCGCCGATCGCCATGGGCTATGTTCCGGGGGGGCTGGCCGAACCCGGCACCGCCGTCGCCGCCGAAGTGCGGGGCAAGCGCGTCGCCTGCACCGTCGCCGCGACGCCCTTCGTTCCCCATAAATATGTCCGCAAACAGGGAGGCTGACCGATGCCGCGTTACTATACCGAAGAACATGAATGGATCGATATCGACGGCGATGTCGCGACGGTCGGCATCACCGACTTCGCGCAGGGCCAGCTTGGCGATATCGTCTTCGTCGAGGTTCCCGACACAGGCGTGGAACTGACGCAGGGCGGGGACGCGGCGGTCGTCGAATCGGTGAAGGCGGCCAGCGACGTGTTCGCGCCCGCCGACGGCGTCGTGACCGAAGGCAATGGCCAGCTGGAGGAAGACCCGGCGCTGGTGAACAGCGACCCCGAAGGCGAAGGCTGGTTCTTCCGCATGACGCTGGCCGACAAAGGACAGCTCGATGGGCTGATGAATGCGGCCGAATACAAGACCTTCTGCGATAGTCTTTAATCGAATTCCGTTCGTGTCGAGCCCTTCGACTGCCCGCAGGGCGGGCGCTCAGGATAAACTTCGGCCTTTGGCCGAAGTCGAGACACCGTGAAGGCGTGAACCCACGATGGGCATCTCGACTTCGCTCGATGCGAACGGGTTTGATTCCAGCGGAGTTTGATCTGAAATGCGTTACCTTCCGCTCACTCCCGACGATCGCGCCGCGATGCTGGCGACGATCGGCGCGGCGTCGATCGACGATCTGTTCGCCGACGTGCCCGCCGAGGCGCGGCTCGACGGGCCGATCGCGGGCTTGCCGCTCCATGCCGGCGAGCTGACCGTCGAGCGCCACATGGGGGCGCTCGCGCGCCGCAGCCGCGCGGCGGGCGACGGGCCGTTCTTCCTCGGCGCGGGCGCCTATCGCCACCATGTGCCCGCAAGCGTCGATCACCTGATCCAGCGCGGCGAGTTTCTGACCGCCTATACGCCCTATCAGCCGGAGATCGCGCAGGGCACGCTCCAGATGCTGTTCGAGTTCCAGACGCAGGTCGCGCGCCTGCTGGGCACCGATGTCGCCAATGCGTCGATGTACGACGGATCGACGGCCTGCTGGGAAGCGATCGTCATGGCGCGGCGCGTGACGCGGCGCGGCAAGGCGCTGCTGTCCACGGGCCTGCACCCGCATTACCGCAGCGTCGCGCGGACGATGGCGAAATATACCGGCGATATACTGGTCGACGGCGACCCGGCGCTGGAGGCGGACACCGACTGGGCCGCGCTCGCGGCGGCGGTGGACGAGGAGACGAGCTGCGTCGTCGTCCAATATCCCGACATATTGGGCCGCATCGACGATATGCGCGCGCTGGCGGCGGCCTGTCAGGCGGCGGGCGCGCTGCTGGTCGCGGTGGTGACGGAGCCTGTCGCGCTGGGCCTGATCCAGTCGCCGGGAGAAATGGGCGCCGACATCGTCGTCGGCGAGGGGCAGTCGCTGGGCGTCGGGCTTCAGTTCGGCGGCCCTTATGTCGGCCTGTTCGCCTGCAAGGCCAAATATGTCCGCCAGATGCCGGGGCGGCTGTGCGGCGAGACGGTGGACGCGCACGGCAAGCGCGGCTTCGTGCTGACGCTCTCGACGCGCGAGCAGCATATCCGGCGCGAAAAGGCGACCAGCAATATCTGCACCAATTCAGGGCTGTGCGCGCTGGCCTTCAGCATCCACATGACCTTGCTGGGCGAGGCGGGATTGCGGCGGCTCGCCGCGATCAACCACGGCCGGGCGAAAGCGGCGGCGACGGAACTGGCGAAGGTGCCGGGCGTGTCCGTGCTGAACCGGGGCTATTTCAATGAGTTCACTCTGTTGCTTTCGCGTGAAGCACGACCTGTCGTTCATGAACTGGTCGAGCGCGGCATATTGGGCGGTGTCTCCCTCGGGCGGCTCTATCCGGACAGTCCGGTGCTAGCCAATGGGCTGGTCGTGGCCGTGACCGAAACAACTACGGAGGCGGACGTGGCGACCTTTGCGGCTGCCTTGCAGGAGGTCCTCGCATGATAGTTTCTTTCTCCGTTCGCCCTGAGCTTGTCGAAGCCTGTCCTGAGCGCCTGCAAGGCAGTCGAAGGGGGCCGTTCTTCCTCTTCGACGCCGCAAGAAAAGAGCAGGGCTTCGACAAGCTCAGCCCGAACGGGATTTAAGATCATGGCTTTGAACCAAAGCGGCTGGCGCCCCGAAATGAACGCGGGCGGCGCCGACGACACGACGACCTTCACGGACAATCGCGCGCTGATGCTGGAAGAGCCGCTGATCTTCGAGATCGGGTCGGCGCAGACCACGGGCGTCGATTTCGACGAGGATGCCCCCGCCGCCGATCTCGGCGCGCTGGCGCGCTCCGCCCCCATCGGCCTTCCGGGCCTGAGCGAAGGGGAGGCGGTGCGGCATTATACGCGGCTGTCGCGGCAGAATTACGCCATCGACCTTGGGCTGTTCCCGCTTGGCAGCTGCACGATGAAGCATAACCCGCGCCTCAATGAAAAGGTCGCGCGGATGCCGGGCTTTGCCGATGTCCACCCGCTTCAGCCGCAGGAGACGGTGCAGGGCGCCTATGCCGTCATTCACGAACTCGCCGAATGGCTGGTGACGCTGACCGGGATGCACGCCGTCGCCATGTCGCCCAAGGCGGGCGCGCATGGCGAGCTGTGCGGCGTGCTGTGCATCAAGGCGGCGCTGGAGGCGCGCGGCGAGGACCGGCGCATCCTGCTCGTCCCCGAAAGCGCGCACGGCACCAACCCCGCGACGGCGGCCTTCGCGGGCTTCACGGTCGAGGATATTCCCGCGACCGCCGAAGGTCGCGTCGACCTTGCGGCGCTGACGGCGCGGCTCGGTCCCGACATCGCGGGGGTGATGATCACCAACCCCAACACCTGCGGCCTGTTCGAGCGCGACATGAAGGCGATTTCGGACGCGGTTCACGCGGCGGGCGGCTATGTCTATTGCGACGGCGCCAATTTCAACGCGATCGTCGGCCGCGTGCGCCCCGGCGATCTGGGCGTCGATGCGATGCACATCAACCTGCACAAGACCTTCTCCACCCCGCACGGCGGCGGCGGGCCGGGTTCGGGACCCGTCGTGCTGTCGGCGGCGCTCGCGCCGTTCGCGCCGCTGCCCTTCGTCACCCGCGACGCGGACGGCTTCCGCCTGATCGAAGAGGAAAATGCCGGGGAGCATCATCCCGACAGCTTCGGCCGCATGACCGCCTTTCACGGCCAGATGGGCATGTTCACGCGCGCGCTCGCCTATATCCTCAGCCATGGCGCGGACGGCCTGAAACAGGTCGCCGAGGACGCCGTGCTCAACGCCAATTACCTGCTGCGCAGTCTGGAGGACGTGCTCGATGCGCCCTTCGCCGCGTCGGGACCCTGCATGCACGAAGCGCTGTTCACCGATGACGGGCTGGCCGAGGGTTTCTCGACGCTCGACGTCGCCAAAGGGCTGATCGACGAGGGCTATCATCCGATGACGGTGTTCTTCCCGCTCGTCGTCCATGGCGCGATGCTGATCGAGCCGACCGAGACCGAATCCAAGGCCGTGCTCGACCAGTTCATCGGCGCGCTGCGCAGCGTCGTCTTGCGCGCGAAGAACGGCGATCCGGCGCTGAAGTCGGCCCCGCACTTCGCCCCGCGCGCGCGGCTCGACGAGACGCTGGCGGCGCGCAAGCCGGTGCTGTCGTGGAGCGGCGATTGACCGACGCCGCGCCACGCCGCGCGGCGGGATGCCTGATCGGCGGCGCGCTGTTCGCCGCGATCTTCGTGGCGGTCTGGCTGGCCGCGATCACGCTGTACGGGCTGGTGGTCGAGCAATGGCAATGGGTCCGCGTGCGCCGCGAGTTCGGCTATGACTGGGTGTTCCTGTGGGCGCCGCTGATCGCGCTGGGCTGCGGGCTGGCGGCGGCCCTGCTGGTGACGCGGCGGCTGTCGGCGGCGCGCGCCGTGCTGCTGGCGCTCGCGGTGGGGCTGGTGGCGCTGTTCGGCGGAATCATGCTGTTCGGGCTGGGCGGGCTGATCTGACGAAAGGGTAAGGACATGCGTTGGGACGGTGTCTTCCTCATCGCCAATTACTGGGCGATCTTCTGGTGGCTGCTCCTGGCCTTTGCGCCGCGCAGCCCGCGCATCCTGTCCTTCATCCTGTATGCGGGCGTGTTCCTGCTGTGCCTTGCCTATACGGCGCTGATCGTGGGCCTGTGGACTGGCGCGATCGACACGGGGGGCGAGGGCGGCGGTAGTTTCACGTCGCTGGCGGGCGTGATGAAGCTGTTCGCCACGCCGGGCGGCGCTACGATCGGCTGGGTGCATTATCTGGCCTTCGACCTGTTCGCCGGGCTGTGGATCGCGCGCGACGCGGACCAGAAGAAATTCGGTCGCGCCGTCCAGATTCCTTTCCTGCTGCTGACGCTGCTGGCCGGGCCGGTCGGTCTGCTCGGCTGGCTGATCGCGCGCGAGCGGCGAGCGCGGGCGCAGGCGAAATGACGCCCCGGCCCTGGACGCCGGGCGAAGGCGGCGACGCGGACAAGCGCCATGCGCCCGCGACGCTGCGCAACCGCGACGCGATCGCCGCCGTCCTTGCGGGCTGGCTGCCGCCCACGGGCACGGTGCTGGAGGTGGCGAGCGGATCGGGCGAGCACGCCGTGCATTTCGCGGCCGCCTTTCCCCGGCTGCGCTGGCAGCCGAGCGATCCCGACGCCGCCGCGCTCGCGTCGATCGCGGCGTGGAGCGCGGAGGCGGCGCTGGCCAACATCGCGCCGCCGCTGCGGCTCGATGCGGCGGCGGCGGACTGGCTGCTGGACCGCGCGGGCGCCATATTGTGCATCAACATGGTGCATATCAGCCCGTGGGCGGCGACTGTCGGACTCTTCATGCGAGGCGCAAAGCTTCTTAAGAAGGGGGCGCCGCTAATCCTTTACGGACCTTACTTCCGCAAGGATTACCCAACGGCACCCAGCAATGTGGCCTTTGACGAGAGCTTGCGGGCACGGGATGCCGAATGGGGCGTGCGGTGGCTGGAGGATGTGACCGAAGTGGCTGAAGCGAAAGGCTTTGAGTTGGCGCAGGTTCGGGAAATGCCCGCGAATAATCTGATGCTGCTGTATCGGCTGAGGTGACGCTCGCGTGGGTAACCGTTGGGTATCGTCGCGGTCTCTCGGATCATTCGTAATGATGGGGTCAGGTGTTCGAGTCACCAAGCGGCACCATAACTTCCACAAGGCAAATCCGGAACATAAGGCCAAAGGGCCTTTCGCGCAGGTGTGCCATTGGGACCAGTTTGGGTGGCTTTGGGAAGGAAATTGCCGCGACCCAAGCCCTACCCGTCAAAAATGAATGGCCCGCTATCAAAGCAAATCGGAAAGCATGTCTTGTAGCTCCGCTTCGGCGTCCTTCATTCGCGCCGACGCATATTCGATGCAAAGACTCGTGTCGTTCGAACTGAGACCGCTTATGCCAAGAAAGAGGCTTTCAAGGTCTTCGGGAAGTGCATCGGAATTTTCAGCCTCCCAAATGATAAAGCAGTGGCGTTCGTTGGCCGTGAGAGCTTGTGCCCAGTCTCTCGGTTCATCCCAGATGGAACCCGGCAACAATTCGTCATGCGCAGTCCCAAGCCCGTAGCGCTTCGACAACTGATTATGGATTTGATCTTTCAGTTGCCGAGCTTGTGCCCCGTATGAATCGTTCTCCATCGTCGGCGAAATGGCCTTGATCCAAAACACCCCGATTCCGGGCGTGGCTTGCACGACATAGGTTGAGAAACTCGGATGCACCTTTGGTGGCGTAACGCTGTACCGGCCTTGCCCGAGGTCGCTGAGGATTTCCAACTGATCGATGGGCGAATACATTTCTATTCCGAATGGCGCTGTCATGCTTTCTTCCGTTTCTCTAATTGGCGTTATCCAGCCAATCCCCGAACCAAGCGTGCCTGCAAGTCTGATCCGACGCGGCGATACCCTAACAATCGCGCCGCGAACCTTATCAGGTCTGCATCTGATCCCCCGGCATTGTCGTCTCGTGCCATGGCTAACGCCGCACGAATCTCAAGCATCGAAATGGAATCGGCCTTGAGGGTCGCGCCACTCTCCGCGCTCCGATCTCGCACCGGAGGGGAATCGCGCTGCTCCGTGACAAACCAGAAATCGTCATCTGAGTGCAAATGCGACGCTGCTCGGCGCTGTGCATTAAGTGCCTGTCTTGCAGCGGCCAAGATTCTCCGCCCCGCCTTTTCTCGCCCAAAGCAGGTCGCTATTCGTCGGGCTACCTCATCGGTGGAGACTGGCCCCTCAACTTCGACAATTTTTAGCGCCAGCGAGCCGAGTATGGAAATCGGCGCTTCGTGAGGCTCAAGGTGGCTGCTCACCGGAAAATGCGCACGTACATATGGCGGCATCGCCCGCTCTACAGCAGGGGGGATCACGAGGGGCTCAATCGGAGGAGCCTCGGCATCAGGTATCTGGCGTGTCGTATTCGCACCTGCGATTTGGATCACGGCACTCTTTTCAAGAGCCTCGACAAGAGCCACTCGCAATCGTTCGACTTCTGTTTGACGATTGTAGAACCAGTCGGTGCTCCATATCCGATGGAAGCGCCACCCAAGGTGCTCAAGAACATCCTGCCTCAGTCGGTCGCGTTCGCGTGCCCACAATGCAGAATGATAGGTTGCGCCGTCACATTCGACTGCGAGCAAATAGGTGCCTGGCTTGTCAGGATGTCGCACACCTATATCGATTCGGAAGCCCGCAGAGCCGACTTGTGGATCAGCGAGATATCCGAACGATCTGATGACGTCGGCAACGTCTTCTTCGAAGGGGGTATCGGCTTCCTCGCCGGTTATAACTGCATCATCGAGTTTGCCGGACTTGGCGAACTCCAGAAACCGACGCAATATACGGGGGCCTTCCCGTGATACACGGCTGGCATCGATATCTCCTGGATCGAACGAAGCGAACACTTCGCACCTGATTCGTGCACGCGTAAAAAGAACATTCAGACGGCGTTCGCCGCCTTCCCCGTTGACCGGCCCAAAGGTCATGCTGGTCAAGCGCCCGCCTGCAATCGTCGGTCCATAACCTACACTGACCAAGATCACATCGCGCTCATCCCCTTGCACGTTTTCGATATTCTTGACGAACAAGTCTTCAGACTGACCTTCACGAAGAAACGTGTCCAGAGATGCATCAGTGCGCCGAGCCAGTTCAAGCAGTTCAGTGATGGTGTTTTTCTGGGCAGACGAAAAGGTTACAATCCCAAGCGACAAATCGGGATGCGCTCGTGCATGTTCCGTCACACGGCGTACAATTGCTTCGCCCTCTTTGCGATTGTCGCGCTTGCCGCCCTTGTCATAAACGCCATCGACCTTCGTGAAAATCAAACCGTAGGCCGGGTCTTCCTGTAGGGGAGACGGAGGAAGGATGAGCCCGTCATCATAGAATTCACGATTTGAAACACGTATCAAGGATGGATCACGCGAGCGATAGTGCCACTGCAGCATTCGTGATGACAGTCCACGGGCCTCGCACAGCGACAATATGCTTTCGAGTGATCCGAGCGCCGCCGCGCCGCCAAGCAAATCCTCTTCGCCTTCCTCCGGTTCATCCTCCTCATCGTCATCGCCTGCAACGAGGCGGTCGAAAAAGGACGATGGCGGCAACTGCTTTTGATCACCGACGACGACGATTTGGCGAGCACGTGCTATCGCGCCGAGAGCGTCCTCGGGCCGCACTTGGCTGGCCTCATCAATCACCAGAAGGTCAAAGCTGAGCCGCCCCGGCGTAAGATACTGAGCGACGGAAATCGGGCTCATCAGCAAGACGGGTTTGATGCGTTGAAGCGCGGTGGGGGCCTGCTGAAATAGTCGTCGAAGTGCTATGTGCGCCCGCCTTTTCCCGATCTCACCTCTCACAACTTTCATTTCGCCCAGAGCCCCTTGGGGCACTTGGACAAGATGAGCTGCACGGATAGCCGTGACGTTTTCCTTCAATCGGCGACGTTCTAGCCGAGCGAACTCGTCGGAGAGCGCATGTCGGTCCAAGGTGCCGATTTCCTTGAGGGCGGGCGACGCAGTAATGGCCTCACGCCACAATCGTTCAGCACGTGCAAACTTGAATTCGACCACCGCCGCGCTGCCATCAAGGTCGCCATCGGCAATGCGGGCAACCAGTTCTGCGACACCGCATGCGGTTAAACCCTTCTCCAATCCGCATAGTCTCGACCATTCGGCATAACGGTCGGTTGACGCTGCCATCGTCGCAAGTCGCCTATTGATATCCATCAGATCAACATCGTCGAGTTCGACATCAAGTGTCTCAGGATCAAGCTGAACCATGGACACGGCCTTGTGTATCGCCGCCCGCGCTAAGGGAGCTTGTCTATCCAGTCGATCAATCAGGGATTCCAAGGTTGAGGTATCGCGGCCAAGAGCCACGGCACGATCCGCCGCGATCGTCAAAGGCGCTCGTCGTACTTTCGCCTGTCCGCCGTCAGCACCAATGGCACAGATTTGAGGTTGTGATTTAAGGAGGATTTGGGCTTCGTCGTAGTGACGAAGGAACGAAGATGAAGCCCAA
>PHEM01000100.1 GCA_002842935.1 Alphaproteobacteria bacterium HGW-Alphaproteobacteria-13
GTGGCGCGAACTTGGCATCGAGAACCTGCGCAAATAGTTCGCTACCCCTGACGTCGATGCCTACCGTGAATCCGTGTCCCTACAATGCACAGAGGCCTTTATCCCGAACGCATCGGCGCAGAGACCGCTCGCTATTATCGCGGGCAACCGGCCGTATCTCTGCGCCAGCCCACCGGCACGATCGAGGTTCGCCCGGTCCGGGTCGAGAAGGGCAAGGCCATGTTCGCGCTTGCAGTCTTCAACGAGGGCGCGCAGGCCGCCAATTTCGGCATCGAGAATATCCTGGCTAGCGTGAACGCCATTCCCGTCGGCCTGCCCACCTATCAACAACTCGTTGCAGATGCAGAGGACAAGGCGCGCGGGGCAAGGATCGGCACCATGCTCGCAGCGGGTGCGCTGGCGGGGATCGCCTCGACCGCCTCGAATCGCGGCACCTATGTCCGCCATGTCAGCGGTCCCAGGCGCAGCTACACCAGAGTGATCCACTGGCGTGACGACACGCCGGCCATTCTTGGCGCCACTGCGGCGATCGCAGGCGGCGCCATGGTCATGCGCGGGATCGACAGAAAGCTCGATTATACGCTCGACCAGCTCGGCGCCGAAATCCTGCAGACGACGACCGTCGATCCGGGCAGCAGCTTCGGTGGCCTGATCGTGGTGCCGATCCCGAAGGATCGCGGCTTCCATGGCCAGATCCAGCTGACTGTCATGTTCAACGGGACAGCCTACCCCTTCGCATTCCGCCTGACCCCGCCCGGCGCACCGCCGCCTGCGCCGCTGCCCGCCACCGCGCTCGCTGACGGCATCCCGCCGGCGCCGCCCGTCGTTCCACAGCGTTGAGAAGTGGACATGGCTCGCTCGATACTCGGCCTCGCGGTGCTTCTCGGCGTGGTTCCGCTTGCCGGTTGCGCGAAGACCACGGTCAGTTCTCTGGCCATTGCTTCCGCGCCGATCCGCCAATCGGCCCCGACGTCACTGGCGATCGTCGTCACGGTCGCGCCGGAACTAGGTGCGGATGATAACGCCGTCAGTGCCGCACACCGTTTGCAGGAGGCACTGCTCGCCAGCTATCGCAAGGCGGGGCTTCAGGTGTCGATCGCATCGCCGGCGGCGCCCGTGCTGAGCAGCGCCGTGGTGCGGGTTGAGATACGTCGTGCCGATCCTGGCAGCCGGCTGGAGCGTATGTTGATCGGGTTCGGGGCTGGACGGTCCGCGCTACAGACCGAGACCCGCCTGGAGCTGGCCGGCGGCAGCAATGTCGCCATGGGCTTTTCAACCACCACGAAGAGCGGTCGCAAGCCCGGCCTGGTGCTGCCCGGCGTCGTGGCCGCAGGCACCGGAAAACTCATAGGGCTGGCACTGGGCGGCGGCACCGGCTTGCTAGCCGAAGCAGGCGGCGGGCTTGATCGTTCGGTCAAACGTGCCGCCAACACCATTGTGTCGCAGACCCGCAACTTCTACCGCTCCGCCGGCTGGCCTTGGCCGGCCGGCTCCTCGGCCGCGCGCAGAAACTGAATTGCGAGCCATCCTCACAGATGTCGGCCGAGTAGCGCCGGTCAAAACATGCGGCAGCTGCCTGCGCAGGCGATTGCACGTCGGGTCGGCATCTCGTCGCCTTGAATTATTGTCGGCGGCTTCCGTCAGGATCAGACATTCGCGGACGCGGAATTCAATGACCTACTTTGGGTCGCCACTTGCCGCTGCTTCGCTGACGAAAAACACATGATTGTCGACGGGGGAGGCTGGAAATCGGCGGCGCTTCGATCGCTATGGCCGATGATGCACGACAAACCCTGTCGGTTTGATGCACTGACCGGAAACCTCATTTTGGAGGTTTTCCGTCAGGTCGGAGCGCTAGCGTATATCTGTGCCCGTTCTATGTAACGCCCCCATATTGAGCAGGTGCTTGGCATGATACACGCGCGAAGCATCGCGTTGTCCGATCTGAGCGAGGTTGGAAAACCTCAAGGACGACAACTCAATCCAACCGAACAGATGATTGCTGCCGTTGGCGAGGACGCACATCAAATTGCGCTCGCCGTGGAAGCTCTTCTCGAAGCATTACGCTATCAACGAAATCGCCACCGAAGGCGTATCGGGACGATCCTCGTTCTGATGATCCCGGTTCTGTTTATCGGGATGCTGCTTGGCGCCAGCTACGGAATTGAGGAAGGGCGCTCGCGCGAACGCTATGACTCCCAATTCAACACGTTGCCGATGCTGCCAGAGGAAAGCCGGTTGCGATGAGCGAGCCGGTGGCAGCTGCCACCGGCTAGCGCTGTGGACCGCGTGGCCGGTCCTCTTTCGCTTTCTGCGGTCCTGCGCGGCTGACGCCTTCGCGTCGTTCCTTCTCGCGCACCAGCGATGACACAAGCTGTTCGTGCAAGGTAGGCACCCGCCCCGCCCTCACGAACTCGCGCACCTGGCCCGCCAACATTCGGTCCTGATGATCCTTGCTCCGGGCAAGGCGATCTGCCGCCGCAAGGTAGATCCGCTGGGCCTGTCCCCATTGCTCGCGACTTGCGGCCATGAACGCCGGTGCCGATGCGCGGCCAAGAAAATGATCGCGGGCCGCATTGCGGCAACGATCGCTCGCATGGGGACGCTGCGGACGCTTCCCGCGCGCATAATCGTCTCGCGCCCGTCTGAGGGCGGTGGTCGGTTCTCTTGTTCCGACGCCACGCGCGGCGCGCGGCGTGGCCTCGGCGGTAACTCCCCGCGCCCGCAATTCCTCGGCAAAGCGTTCCCGGTAGTGATGCAGGGTCTGAGGCCGTGGATTGAAGCGGCGGCCCGTGTCCCCGCGTGCGGCGACCGTCAGGTGAACATGCGGCCTGGGCGTGTCCGTGTGGAGCGCCATGACGTAATCCCATTCGTCCGCGATTTCGCTCCGCGCCACTTCCCGAACGGCCGAAAGAACCTTGTCGGGGTCTGTGCCTGCCGGCATCGAGAAAACCATGCTGACAGCTGCCACGGTCGAATTGTCGCGCCAATAGACAGGATCGCCCCAATCGCGCGCCAGCTCCGCCCGATCTTCCTTGTCAGTCAGAATGTCGCCATCGCGCGTTTCAAGCGGCACATCGCCTTTGCGGCCGATATAGTCGAGATGCGCCGCCGCATGGTTCTTTCCCTTCGGCCTGCCCGTAACCTTGACCATGACCTCCGGGGCACGGCTGACGACGCGGGCAAGCCGCGCCCGCGTGCTCCCGCCTTGGCCTGCTCGACGCGAACTAAGCGAGCGCAGCAACATGTCAGTCCCGCGCCTATTCGGGTCGCTGGTCAGCTTTGGTTTGAAGAGCGCAGCGAGCTGGCCCGCCTCAAAGCTGCTGTCAAAGTCGCTCACCAGGCACCTCCCAATAGACAAGATCGGCCTTTGTCGCTGCACCGATACCTTCGACGGCCGCGCCGATCGCCGCGCGCAGGTCGTTGACCTTTTGCAGCTCGCCGGCGATCTCCGCTGCATTGTCCGCCAGTGCCATCTTGTTCGCTGCGCGGGCGATCTGATTCACGTTGCGGCCAATGCGCTGTAACGCCTGACGGCAATTCAACAGCTCTTCGCGCAACTCGCGATCGACGGGCGCGGCAATGCCGATGTGTCGCCGCACAAGTGCCATGGCCCAGGTAGCAGGGGTCATGCGCCGCTCTTTTGCGCGATGGCGGATCACGGCCAGTTCGGTTTCAGTCGGCCGAAGATAAAGGCGGTGCTCGCCAGCGGCCTCACGATCGGCGACGGGGGCGGCTTCCATAGCCGCCCCTGACTGCCGGAGCACGGCGTCAACCAGCTGACGCATGAAGGGGCCGCGCCCTCCCCTCGTCTGCGCGAGCGCGTCGATCTTTGCGAGCTTGGCCGCCTCGATCTTGAAGCCCAGCGTCTTTTCCATGTGGGGTAGGTATCTCCCAACCGTGAAGCGCGATCCGATGGGATTGAGCGTAACGGTTAACATTAGCCGCCGCAAGGCTTATCCCGCCATACAGTAGATACCTACCCCACAAACAAAAAGCGGTGGCAACTGCCACCGCTCTAAATTCCACGTCGCCTCGATGCTGAGTGAACGTGGACGGTAAAAGCTATCAGAAGTCGAAGGTTTGGGGCGCGGCCTCGCCGTCGAACCGAACCGTGACCTGGCCGCTTAGAACAATCCCGCGACGGCCCTGAATGATGATGGCCGGTGCGTCGGTAGCCTCTTTCGGCTGACGGGGGGCGCGCGGCTTGTGATCGGAAGGATCGGCAAGCTCGGCCCCCTCCCCTTCCCGCTCGTCGTCGTGGGCGTCCAGTTCGGGCCGCTCCCGACGATCGTCCGTCGCACTGGTAGCAGCTGCCACCGACGCGCGCGATTCTTGGGGCGGCGCTGGATCGTCGATCGCTTTAGCGGCACCGGCCTGCACGGTCTCTTCATCGGGACTGCCTTGGAGCGTAGCAAGAAACTGCTCACAGGCGGCGGCTGTCGGATTTTCGTTTGCTGCCACGAAAATGCGCGTGGCCTGCTCGTCCAGCTCGATCGCGTGTTTGATCGCGACGGCGGCACGCGGAGAACAATTCTTCAACGCGGCAAGAATGTCTTCGGGCAAGGTGCGCAGCGAGTAGAGCCGCTTCACTTCCGAATGCGGCTTGGCGATGCGCGCGGCTAGATCCTTTGTCGAGAGCGTGTCACTGACGCGGCTCGCGATGAAACTGACGCGCTCAGCCAGACTTAGGGCTTGGCGTTGCTCGTTCTCAAGAAACTGGTCGAGGCCAATATCGCGCTCGGCGTCCGCCTGATCCAGAACGGTGTCGATCTGGTCGAAACCAAGCTGGCGGCACGCGCGATAGCGCCGCTCGCCGTAGCGGATGATGTAGCGACCGTTCGATGTTGGCGCGACAACGATGGGTTGTAGCAAGCCGCGGTCCTTTATGGTCGCGGCCAGTGCATCAATCTCGGCCTGGTCGAACTCCCGGCGAACCTGCGTGGGGTCTGGATCAATGTCATCGAGCGGAAGGCGCTGAAACCGTCCAGCTGCCTTGAACTCGGTATTCGCGGGGACGGCCGAAAAGTCCATCGCGTCCATATCGAAGTCGGCAAAGCTCTTCTTCGCCGGTTTGACAGCTGCCTTGCTCATGCGGCTTCCCTCTCAGCTTGATCGACAATGTAGGAGACGACTTCGCGCACGATCGGCGCGCTACGCCGCGTGTCCTTTGCCAAGCGCCAAACGGGAATTTCGAGTAACGCCGCCTCGCGCATGTGCTCGCGGTGCGGAATGGTGTGCGGCACCACATTGGCAGGAAGCGCCTGCCCAATGCGGTCCATCAGCATTTTTGAAACTTCGCTCGTTGTCTGAACGCGATTGAACACGATCCCGAACCGGGTCGCGTTCCCCTCCCCGCGCACCTTGTTTGCAAGGCTGATGCTTTGCGAGATTTCGTTGAGCGACTGACGCGCGGTTTTATCGGGGTCCAGCGGGACCGCGACATAATCGGACGCAATCAGAGCCATGAGGTTCCGGCCATCCCACGCGGGCGCAGTGTCGATCACGCAGTAGTCGTAGTGCTTGGCAAGGCCGGCACGAATGGCGCGGACATAAGCGCCGATGTGCTGGCCTTGCTGCGGGCTGTCAGTCGTCAACTCGACAATCTGCCGTGTGTTCTTGAAACAGGCCAGCGCCGGAGGTTCTTCGTTCGGCTCGAAGTCAAGAATCGACTGAACCGGGCCGATTTGCTCGAACTCGGCTTTCAGCATCCCGGCACTGTGGCATTGCTTGTCCAGGTCCAGGACCACGACACGCTTGCCCTGCTCGGCCAGATGCCACGCGATATGACAGGTAAGCGTGGTCTTGCCGATGCCGCCGCGCTCATTGGTCACTACGATTGTTCGCATTGAGAATCCCTTCAATGGCTGCGCCACGGGCTACTTGTGCCAGCGGTTGTGGGCGGCGCTGTTTCCCGATCCGAAGCGATACTGCGACTGCATATACCAAGGGTTCGGATCGTCATTCAGGTTGAGGCCCTTGCGCTTGCGGCGCGGGCCGGTCTGTTCGGTTGGCGGGTCTTTGCCGAAGAAAACGATCAGCACGAAGACGGCGACGGTTCCCACTCCGAGCCAGCCAAAAGCGAAATAGGCCGCGAGACCGACTGCAAGGACGACGATCAGCGCAATTGCCGCGATCGCAAGCCACAGGGCAAGCGATGCCCAAAGCATGACAGTCCGTAGCACGCTGGCTGCGCGCCGAAGTTTGCTGGCAATCTCACGGCGCATAGCGGCCTCCTAAGCTGTTCGGCTCTCGCCTCGCTCGGAGCCGATCAACTTAGGGAAAGGCTGCTCCCTGAAGATGTTCGGCACCTCGGTTCGCAGGGCACGCGACATACGGAGCGCCGTCAGCAAAGTGGCGTCCTGCCTGCCGTTCTCGATGGCCGCGACTGTTTCAGGTGAGACTTGAATCCTCGCTGCCAGCTCGGATTGCGTAAGTCCGGAAGCGACGCGCAAGCTCGCTACACGATTGAACAGTTTGGCCGCCACAGATGCCTCGCATAGTTAAACCCTATTCTTGTTAGGGTCTGTGAAAGGCATTGTCCACAAAAAAGGGCGGCCACCAGGCCGCCCGTTTTAGGAGAAAGGGGAGGGGGCTTAGTCAGCCCCGCCCCGAACCAAGATACCCAGCCCCTCAGCGATCAGGTCCACCGAGTAGCGGGTTTCGCCATTGCTCTCGTAGCTGTTCTGGCGGACCCGTCCGGTGATGTGAACCAGGTCGCCCTTGCCCAAGTCAGCGGCGCGCTCTGCCAGCTGGCGGAAGAACGTCACGCGATTCCAGTGCGTATCGGTCTTCCATTCATCGCCGTCCTTGCGGTTGTAGTTCGCGGCGACGGAAACATGGGTGACTTTATCGGTCGTATCGACACTGCCAACGCGGCCGATGATCCGAAATTCAGCGATGTTCTGCATGGTAGTCTCCTTTGGATAAGCGTTGCTGACGGATTTTTTGCGGCGGAGCTGAGCCACGCGGGCAAGCTGAAAATGGGAGGGTCCGCTTGCGGAAACCCAAGGCCGAAGGCCGGTTTTCTGCTTGCCCGCATTAGTGGCGATGCGGAGTTCGTATCCGTCAGACAGCAACGCCCAAAGGGAACGGCCCGAGTAGATGCAGCAATTTGGACTGGCGGCGGTGGCAGCTGCCACCGGCCATTGGCTCCCATAGATCGCTGCGCTCGATCGGCGCGGCGGCGATTGGAAAACCCTGTCGCGGTTCCGCCGCTCTTTCCCTGCCTGGTAGTCCGATGACGCGGGCAGGGGACTGCCGGTGGCAGCTGCCACCGGCTTGAAGCCGAACAGAAAGGGCGATCAGCGATTCCGCTCATGGTGATTCCGTTGAGGGCTGGGTTCTTGCACCTGGGCGGCACGATGGGCCGCCCACACCCGCTTGACGGTGCTGCGGTCGCAATCGGCCAGCTCTGCGGTTTTGGCGATGCTCTTTCCCGCTTCGCGCAATGCCACAATGCGGGCGTGCGTTGCCCGATCGCCTTTGCGCCCTCCGCTGCGCCCTGCGGCCTTTGCCAAGGCGATACCTTGGCGCTGTCGCTCGCGGCGATCGGTGTAATCGTCGTGGGCCATCTGCAGGGCGATCTTCAAGAGCATCGCCTGAACAGATTCGAGCACGATGCGGGCGATGCCCTCGGCGTCGGCCGCGAGGTCGGACAGGTCCACGACGCCGGGGATGGCAAGTCGCGCGCCTCGCGCACGAATTGTCTCAACCAGCTGCTCGGCCTCGGCCAAGGGAAGACGACTAATCCGGTCGATCTTCTCGGCAATCACCACTTCACCGGGTTGAAGATCGGCAATCATGCGCAGCAACTCCGGGCGGTCGGCACGGGCACCCGATGCCTTCTCCCGATAGACTGCCGCGACATAATAGCCCGCTGCCTTCGCCTCGGCCACGATGGCATCCTGCCGGCGTAAGTCCTGCGCATCGGTGCTGACGCGCAAATAAACGCGGGCGATCTGCGGCGCGAGGGCAGGGGACGGCTCAATATCAGTGGCCATCGTTTGTTGAAGCTTCCTTGCCTAGCTGGGGACCATCCGGGGGAGAAGCCAGCATGTTGGATATGCTGGCTTCTGCGCTCGCGATTGCATCGCGGATTTCATCGGCCTGTTCGCGCAGCGCCGCCAATTGGCGGTCGCGCGGCAAAATTGCCCTCAGCCAATTAGCGCGCTGCTCGATTTGAGCGATCTGTTCGGCAAAAAACTGAGCGTCGGATTTCATCCGATCAAGCTCAGCCTGCGCCACGCGTAGTTTGTGGTTCCAAGCGGAATCGCGCGCCTTCGCTCGCCTGACCTCATCCCGGTCTTGCTTGGCCTTGCGCTTCCGCTCCTGATCTAGCGCCTTTTGCAAGGCATCGCGTTTCCTGATCCGCTCGGCCTCAGCCGCTTCATCACGCCTGCGCGCGATCAAAGCATCCAGCGCCGAACGATCGTGAATGTCTATGTTGTTGCAGACCCATCTGATCCTTCGGAATGCCTTGTCCTCGATTTGGCCGATGCGGCTTGGCGACACACCGACGATCTTTGCAGTCGCGGCAAGAGTGAGCGCGGGAGAGGGGCCAAGCCCGATCCGCAAGCGGACAACCTGTTGCTCATGCGGTTCCAGCATCGCAATCAACCGCTCGACGGTTCGATGGTCGGTGATCGACCTCGCCACATCGCGCTTTGCAAGCCGGGCTGCAAACAGCTCCATGGCCGATTTCATCGCGTCGTCCTGACCGTTCATGCCGGCTTTGAACCTTGCTCGTGCTAATATGGCGCACAATCTATACCATCTGCGCTAGGCGCGAAAGCCATGGCGCAGAATGCCGTTATCCCGACCCTATTGCGCCATGTTGTTGCAACCGACATTCTGCGCCTAGGAGACCAGCGTGAAGGCGACATAAGCGAACATTCTAGATACTTCCGAAGAGGGAGAGCTAGGTGGACGTTGCTAGAATGTTCGCTTATGTCGTCGACCGTTAGCTGAGCGGGCAGCAGGCTGGTGGGGGAAAGCGAAAATCGCAGGTTCTCTTTGATCCGATCTGGCATGCTATGCGACAGCCGATGCCAAATACGAATCTAGGATCTGCGTTTTTTCATGAATTACGATGAATTGCCCCGCTCTGCCCTGATCCGCTTGCTCCAAGAGCATGACGAGGCGCTACAACAAGCGGGCAAAGACGGCATTGTGATGAACTACTCGGGGCGGACGGCCCCTTGGCAGATAACGCGCCTTGTTAAACCGAAGCTTAGCAGCATTTCCAAAAAGCTGTCCTGTGGGACAGAGGAAGCTCAGTGCGAAAATGAAATATGGGACGGGGAAAACCTGTCCACGATGGTTAGTCTGAGGATCAGCGTGCAATAGGCACCCCCTTCGTGGGGTGATCGGCGTGCAAAAAGGACCCCTTCATCCCGGGGATTTAGTCGGCCGACTGGTTTTGAT
>PHEM01000101.1 GCA_002842935.1 Alphaproteobacteria bacterium HGW-Alphaproteobacteria-13
GGATGAGCACCAGCGTCACTTCGACCGGTCCCTCTTCCGTCCGCACGATCAGGGAATCGAGCCGGTAATCGACGGGACTTGCCGGTTCGGCGGCGCCCGGCCGTTTCGCGCTGCGCAGGTCGATCAGCTCGAATCGCCGCATGCCGTCGCGAAGCTTGCCGTCGAGCGCGCGGGCGATGGCTTTGGCGATCGGCGAATCGCCCGCCTGGGGCGGGCTGATCTCCAGCACCGGCATGGGGACGGGCGCGACGCCGAAAAGGCGCGCCCCGCCCGCTAGCTTCCACGCCGCAAACAGCCCGGCGCACAGGAGCAGCAGACACAGAAGCCATAGCCCGCGGCGCCGCGCCGCACGGACGGCGCCGGGGGGCGGGACCATCTGCGCAAGCGGAAGCACGCCCGGCGCGGCCGGTATATCCCCCGGCGTCCCCTCGGCCGGGCGCGTGGGCGGTCCCGCGCGATGCTGGACGACGACTTCATAGCTGCCTTGCGGAACCCGGAGCCGGTGGACCCACGGCGTTTCGGCATAATAGCGGTCGAGCAGGCTGCGCAGCCGGCCCACCATCACGCGCGGATAGCTGTCGACGGCGGGGTCGAAATCGGCGCTGCGCCCCAGCGCCTCGGTCGCGATCGCATAGGCCTTGGGCGCGCTTCGGCCGCCGCGCAGGCGATGATCGACCAGAAATTGCAGCAGACGCGACAGGACCGGCGAACGCGTGAACATCGGGGACTCCAGCAGGCGCTGAAGTTCGTCGGCAATGATCCGCTCGGTCTCGCCGGGGTTCTGGGTTTCGTTCGCGTTCACGCAGTCCTATTTTCCAATTGCCGCCTGCCGGGCGGAGCGTGGTCATTACGCCAATCGGGGCTTGGAACCACCCGTTGTTACTTCCTTGTAACGGTAACAGGCACGCCGCCTGTCATAGCAGAAATGCCGAAACCTGCCAAACGAGCCGCAAAAAAGCGCGAAACTGGGTTAACAACCCGTTTCCCTTTCGCAATTCTCCGACAAGTGACCCCATGTAACTGCCCCTGCGCCGCCGCCTGATCCATTTTCCCCCCGTCGCGGCGCCCCCAAAGCACCGTGGTCCGTTCGGGGCCTGTCCCCGGCCGGGCGGATGAAGCGGCACCGGCCTTTCGGTGCGAGCTGGTCCCTGGCGCCTTCTGGTCCGGGTCCGCTTCATGCACAGAGACTTTGCCGGACGGATCGGTAGCCCCACCTGCCGTTCCGTCCGGCAAGTCCACGTCCGGCACGGACAGGAAAAAGGGCGCGCCGCTTTCGCAGCGCGCCCTCTTGCCATCTGCGATGGTCGCGGTCGGCGTCAGCTCTTGGCCGCGGCCGTATTGCACGGACCCGTGTGCGTGCTGGTCATCTGCATGATCATTTCCATGTCGCCGCCCGTCGGGATCTTGCCCTTGGTGGTGACGGTCACGTCGGTCTTCTTGGTCTCCATCGTGCCGTTCATCGCCATCTCGACCGTCTGGCCGTTGGCGGTGCAGGTGCCCGCGACATCGATCTTGCCGCCGCCGACCTCCTTCTTCGACCAGTTGCACTCGCCGCCGTTGCCGGGTCCCTTGGCCAGCTCGGCCGCAATGTCTTCCTTGTCGACCTGCTCCTGCGTGAAGCACTGGTCGAGACCGCTCGCTCCCTCCAGCATCTGTTTCATGCCGGCCTTCATTTCCTCCGGCATGCCGGGGACCTCGAACTTCACCAGCTTGACGTCGGTCTTCCAGTTGCCCGCTTCGCGCTTCACGGTGCCGCCGGCATTTTCGCTCTTGCCGCAGCCCGAAATCGCCAAGGCGACGCCAAGCGCTGCAACTGTCATGATTTTCTTCATATCGTCTCCTGTCACTGGTCCCGTATCGGCTTATAATTCATTGCGATTGTACAGCTTGCCTATCGATACCATATTGGCGGCGATGGCAATCCAGATTCGGACATCGCTCGACGAAATCGACACCGCGGCCGACTATGTCCCGCACCGGCCCGCGCGCCCCGACAAGGTCGAGGGCGGCAAAAGATTCGAACTGGTCAGCGACTATGAACCGGCGGGCGACCAGCCCACCGCGATCCGCGAGCTGGTGTCGACCGCATTGGACGGCGAGCGCGACCAGGTGCTGCTGGGCGTCACGGGATCGGGCAAGACCTTCACCATGGCGAAAGTGATCGAGGAATTGCAGCGCCCCGCGCTGATCCTCGCCCCCAACAAGATCCTCGCGGCGCAGCTCTATGGCGAGTTCAAGAGCTTCTTTCCGAACAACGCCGTCGAATATTTCGTCAGCTATTACGACTATTACCAGCCCGAAGCCTATGTCCCGCGCTCCGACACCTATATCGAAAAGGAGTCGAGCGTGAACGAGGCGATCGACCGCATGCGCCACAGCGCGACGCGTGCGCTGCTGGAGCGCGACGACGTGATCATCGTCGCGTCGGTGTCGTGCCTTTACGGCATCGGGTCGGTCGAGACCTATTCGGCGATGATCTTCGACCTCAAGAAGGGCCAGGTCGTCGACAGCCGCGAGATCATCCGCAAGCTGGTCGCGCTTCAGTACAAGCGCAACGATCAGGCCTTCGCGCGCGGCAACTTCCGCGTGCGCGGCGATTCTCTGGAGATTTTCCCCTCGCACTATGAGGATATGGCGTGGCGCGTCAGTTTCTTCGGCGACGAGATCGAGGAGATCACCGAGTTCGACCCGCTGACGGGCAAGAAGATCGCGAACCTGAATTATGTCCGCGTCTATGCCAACAGCCACTATGTCACGCCCGGCCCGACGCTGAAGCAGGCGACTGAGGCGATCCGCCATGAACTGGCCGAGCGGCTGAAGGAACTGGAAGCCGAAGGGCGGCTGCTGGAGGCGCAGCGGCTGGAGCAGCGCACCAATTTCGACCTGGAAATGATCGCCGCGACGGGAAGCTGCGCGGGGATCGAGAATTACAGCCGCTTCCTGACCGGCCGCCTGCCCGGCGAGCCGCCGCCGACGCTGTTCGAATATCTGCCCGACAACGCCCTGCTGTTCGTCGACGAAAGCCACCAGACGATCCCGCAGATCGGCGCGATGTCGAAGGGCGACCATCGCCGCAAGATCACGCTCGCCGAATATGGCTTTCGCCTGCCGTCGTGCATCGACAACCGCCCCTTGCGCTTCGCCGAATGGGACGCGATGCGGCCGCAGACGGTCAGCGTCTCGGCTACCCCCGGCCCTTGGGAAATGGACCGCACGCAAGGCGTCTTCGCCGAACAGGTGATCCGCCCCACCGGCCTGATCGACCCGCCGGTCGAGATCAAGCCGGTCGAGGAGCAGGTCGACGACCTGATCGCAGAGGCGAAGAAAACCGCGGCGGCGGGCTATCGCACGCTCGTCACCACGCTGACCAAGCGCATGGCGGAGGATCTGACCGAATTCCTCCACGAAGCGGGGCTGAAGGTGCGCTACATGCACAGCGACGTGGAGACGCTGGAGCGTATCGAGATCATCCGCGACCTTCGGCTCGGCGTGTTCGACGTGCTGGTCGGCATCAACCTGCTGCGCGAGGGACTCGACATTCCCGAATGCGGGCTGGTCGCGATCCTCGACGCCGACAAGGAAGGCTTTCTGCGCAGCGAAACCAGCCTCGTCCAGACGATCGGCCGCGCCGCGCGCAATATCGACGGGCGGGTGATCCTCTATGCCGACCGCATCACCGGCAGCATGGAGCGCGCGCTGCGCGAGACCGACCGCCGCCGCGCCAAGCAACAGGCCTATAACGAAGACCATGGCATCACGCCGACCACGATCAAGCGCCACATCGGCGACATCATCGCCCATGTCGCGTCGAAGGACGGCGTCACCATCGACCTGGGCGACGACAAGCCCGACCATATGGTCGGCCACAATCTGCGCGCCTATATCGCCGATCTGGAAAAACGGATGCGCGACGCCGCCGCCGACCTGGAGTTCGAGGAAGCGGGCCGCCTGCGCGACGAGATCCGCAGGCTGGAGGCCGACGAACTGGGCCTGCCCGCCGACCAGCAGGTCGCGCCGATGGTCGGCCGCAGCAACGAAGGCAAGCCCGGCACGCGCAAAGGGCGTTTCGGCAAACAGAGCCGAACGAAGTGGGGGCGATAGAATTGACACATCTTGTCAGCTCCGTTCGTGTCGCACGACGTCGAGGCGCGAAATCGCCGTATCCCCGAGCGAAGACGAGGGGTTCGTTCGAGCGGAGCGAGAACCGCGACGTCGCAGCCTCGACTTCGCTCGGCAAAGCCCCTCGTCTTCGCTCGGGGATACGGCTCCTATCTAACGCACGGCGCTCACCGCGTTTATAGGCAGCCCATGTGCGTCGTCGCCCTCGCCCGCCACGTCCATCGCGATTGGCCGCTGATCCTGATCGGCAATCGCGACGAATTCCACGCGCGGCCCGCCGCGCCGCTTGGCCTGTGGGACGACGGCAGCGGCATCGTCGCGGGGCGCGACCTTCAGGCAGGCGGAACGTGGCTGGGTCTCCACCAGCCGAGCGGGCGGATGCTGGTCGTCACCAATGTGCGCGGCGCCCTGCCCGATCCGGCGAAGGAATCGCGC
This sequence comes from Alphaproteobacteria bacterium HGW-Alphaproteobacteria-13, assembly GCA_002842935.1. Classification (GTDB taxonomy): domain Bacteria; phylum Pseudomonadota; class Alphaproteobacteria; order Sphingomonadales; family Sphingomonadaceae; genus Sphingopyxis. Next base: position 4,555 of record PHEM01000101.1, read on the forward strand.
GGCGCGCTGGTCGTCGACATGCTGCGCGGCGGCGGGCGCTTCGCCGACCCGGCGGAAACTGAACTCGAACGCTTCAACGCCTTCAACCTGTTCGCGGTGAACGGGCGCGAGGCGCAATTGCTGACCAACCGCCCCCATGCCCGGATCGCGCCGCTGGACGCAGGCGTCCATGCGCTGGCCAACGAGGCCGCCGACGCCCCCTGCCCGCGCGCCGCACGGCTGGGCGCGGCGCTGGAAACGGCGGCGCGAACCGGCGGAGATCCCATCGACCTGCTCGACAGGCTGGGCGTGGAGGACGATCCCGCGCTGTTCCTGCGCGGCGACCTTTACGGCACGCGCGCCTCGACACTGGTCGCGGTCGCGGCGGACGGCCGCGTGCAGATGATCGAGCGCCGATATGAAGCGGGCGGGCGGCCTGCAGGGACGACGACGCTGGATTTCCGGATAGGATAAATGCTCTCTCCCCTTCAGGGGAGAGATACGCAGGCTTGGCGCGCAGCGCCTAGCCGGAGTTGAGAGGGGGTTGCGCCCTCGCCCCTCTCCAAGCTTCGCTAGCTCCTGACGGAGCAAGCTGCACTATCCTCTCCCCTGAAGGGGAGAGGGCAAACGCTGCTCACTTCGGCGCCAGCACCATCAGCATCTGGCGGCCTTCGGTGCGGGGATGCGCCTCGACCTTCGCGACCTCCGCCGTCATTTCCGCGACGCGCTGCAACACCGCCAGGCCCAGCTGCGTGTGGCTCATCTCGCGGCCGCGAAAGCGCATCGTCATCTTGACCTTGTCGCCTTCCTCCAGGAAGTCGAAGACCTTCTTCATCTTCACATCGAAGTCATGGTCGTCGATGTTCGGACGCATCTTGATCTCCTTGATCTCCTGCGTCTTCTGAGTCTTGCGGGCGGCGTTGGCCTTTTTCTGGGCCTCATATTTGAACTTGCCCACGTCCAGGAACTTGCACACCGGCGGGTCGGCGTTGGGGGAGACCTCGACCAGGTCCAGCCCCACTTCGGCTGCCTGCTCGATGGCTTCGGCTGTCAGCATCACGCCCAGATTTTCGCCTTCCTCGTCGATCACGCGGACCTTCGGAGAGGCGATGAACTCATTATATCGCGGGCCGTTCTTCGGCGGCATCGGCGCCAGCGGGCGGCGGGTCATGGGCGGGCGTATAGCTGTATCTCCTGAACATTCACGGGCACGCGCGCGGAATCGCAGCCGACGCGCGCACCGTCCATATAGTGAACACACGGGCGCCGTAAAGGCCGCGCCGCGCAAAATCCTGCCGGTTTTTGCGCGACTGTGGCGGCTATGCCACGCCCCGCCCCTTCGCTATTTCACCCTCACCATTTGGCCGGCGCGGGATCGATGACGCGAAAGCCGCCCGCGCCGATTTCGCTGACTTCCAGCGCGCGGACCGCGATGCCGCGATCGTTGAAGCGGAAAATGCCGTCGATGCCGCCGAACCCGTCCGCCGCCATCAGCCGGTTGACGGGGAAATTCGTCCCCGGCTTCCAGTCGCGGGCGATCCGCACCGTCAGCAGCACCGAATCATAGCCGAGGCTGGCCAGCCGATAGGGCGCCTTGCCGAAGCGCGTGCGATATTTGCCCGCAAGCTGGCCGTAAAGGCCGTCCGACACGCTGGCGAACCACGCCCCGCGCATCGCCGCATTGGCGCCCAGCGAGGCGTCGGTGTTCCACAGCTCCGTGCCCAATATCTGCTTGCTGCCCGTGCTCTTGATCACGGGGACGGCGCGCACGGCGTTGCCGCCGCTGTCGGCGATCAGCACCGCGTCCATCGCCCCGGCGTTGGCGAGCCGCCGCGCCGCGCCCGTCAGCGCGGGCGCGCTGCGGTCATAGCTTTCGACCGCGACCAGCGTCCCGCCCGCCTCCGTCACGGCGGCGCGGAAGGCGGCGGCGGAACGGTCGCCATAGACATTCTTGGGCACCAGCGCGCCAAAGCGGACATGCCCCTTGGCGCGCGCATAGGAAACGACGCGCTCCACCGACTGGTTGGGGACGAAGCCCATGATGAACACGCCGTTGCCCGCGACGCCGCTGTCGTTGGAGAAGCTGAGCACCGGCACTTTCGCGGCGCGCGCGATCGGCGCGACCGCCGTGACGTCCTCGCTGAGCAGCGGGCCGAGGATCAGCCGGTTGCCGTCGGCGACGGCCTGCCGCGCGGCGGCGGCGGCGCCCAGCGCCGTGTCGTAAGTGGTGATCCGCACGCGTTCCGTACGCGAATCGAGCAGCGCCATCGTCGTCGCATTGGCGATCGCCGTGCCGACGTCGGCGTTCGTGCCCGTCTGCGGCACCAGCAGCGCGACGCGGTGGCGGTCGGTGTCGGTCGGCAGGCCGGGACCGATATTCTCGTTCGGATCGACGGGCGGCGGCGCCGTGCCCGGTCCCTGCGTCTTGGGCACCACCTGGCACGCCGACAGCAGCCCCGCCATCGCGACCATGCCCATCGCGCGCAGTAAATGCCGCCGCGATGACGCATTCGCTTGGCGCTGGGCGGCAGTTTCTGCCATTTTCGGCGTCATGCCGGATTCGACCATCTCAAAATCTCCCTTGCCCGGACTCTATATCGTCGCGACGCCGATCGGCAACCTCGGCGACATCAGCGCGCGCGCCGCCGCGACTCTCGCCGCCGCCGACGTGATCGCGGCGGAGGATACGCGCGTGACGGCGAAGCTGCTGTCGCATCTGGGTTTGCGTGTGCCGATGACCCCCTATCACGATCACAGCGACGAACGCGCGCGCGCCGCACTGGTTGCGCGGATGGAGCGCGAAATCGTCGTGCTGGTGTCCGACGCGGGCACGCCGCTGATTTCCGACCCCGGCTATAAATTGGTGCGCGACGCGCGCGCGGCCGGGCGGCATGTCACCACCCTGCCCGGTCCCTGCGCCGCGATCGCCGCCGTCACCCTGTCGGGGCTGCCGAGCGACCGCTTCCTGTTCGCGGGCTTCCTGCCGTCCAAGGCCAAGGCGCGCGCCGACACCATCGCCGAATTCGCGTCCCTGCGTGCGACCCTGGTCTTTTACGAAAGCGGCCCGCGCCTGTCGGCGACGCTGGCGGCGCTCGCCGAGGGTCTCGGCGACCGCGAGGCGGCGGTGGCGCGCGAGATCAGCAAGCTGTTCGAGCAATGCGTGACCGGGACGCTGACGCAGCTCGCCGCGCGCTACACCGACGCGCCGCCCAAGGGCGAGATCGTCGTCATCGTCGGCCCGCCCGGCGAAGCGGCGGCGGAGGACGCCGACGAGGAAGCCGTGGACGCCGCACTGCGGGACGCGCTCGCCGACCAGCCCGTCGCCAAGGCCGCGAAGGCGGTCGCCAAGCGCTTCGGTCTCGACCGCCATGCCGTCTATGCCCGCGCGCTGGCGCTGAAGGCCGAGGCATGAGCCGCGCCGCCGCCGAGGCGCGCGGACGCCGCGCCGAGCGCCGCGCCGCCTGGTGGCTGCGCCTGCACGGCTGGCGCATCGTGGGCGAGCGGCTGCGCGTGCCCGCGGGCGAAGTCGATCTGGTCGCGCGGCGCGGGCGCACGCTGGCCTTCATCGAAGTGAAGTGGCGCGAGCGCGCCGACGACCTCGACCTTGCCATCGATGCATGGCGGCTGCGCCGCGTCGCGGCGGCGGCGGAGATGCTCAGCGCCCGCTTCGCCCGGCCGCAAGACGACATAAGAATCGACGTGATGCTGCTTGCACCCGGCCGCCTGCCGCGCCATCTGGTCCACGTCTGGCAGCCGTGAGGATGCGACAGCAGCGCCACCTGTTCGTCATCCCGGCGAAGGCCGGGATCTCGCCGTGGCAGTCGGACGCGCCGTCGAGATTCCGGCCTTCGCCGGGATGACGATTTGGGCAGGCGCCGCGATTTCGTGCGCATGCCAGTGAGGAGAATGACATGACCCTGCGCGCAGCCGTGCAAATGGACCCGATGGACACTATCAACATCGGCGGCGACAGCAGCTTTCACTTGATGCTGAAGGCGCTGGAGCGCGGCTATGCCCTCTATCATTACGACGTGCGCGGCCTGACGTGGGAAGCGGGACGGCTGACGACGCGCGCGCACCGCGTGCTGGACGTGAAGCGCGAGGCGGGCGACCATTACCGCTTCGGCGATCCCGTCATCCTCGACCTCGGCCGCGACGTCGATGTCGTGCTGATGCGGCAGGACCCGCCCTTCGACCTCGGCTATCTGACCGGCACATGGCTGCTCGAACGCATCCGGGACGAGACGCTGGTGGTCAACGATCCCGTGTCGGTCCGCAACGCGCCCGAGAAAGTGTTCGTGCTCGATTTCCCGCAATATATGCCGCCGACGATGGTGACGCGCGACTTGGACGCCGTGAAGGATTTCCACGCGCGCCACGGCGCCGTGGTCGTCAAGCCGCTGCACGGCAACGGCGGCAAGGCGGTGTTCCGCGTCGACGCGGACGGCACCAACCTGGGCGCGCTGGTCGAGCTGTTCGGGCAGGTGTGGCCCGAACCCTTCATGGTCCAGCAATTCCTGCCCAGTGTCAGCGAAGGCGACAAGCGCATCGTGCTGGTCGACGGCGAAGTCGCGGGCGCGATCAACCGCAAGCCCGGCGAAGGCGAGTTCCGATCGAACCTCGCGGTCGGCGGCTATGCCGAGGCGGCTGAGCTGACGCCGCGCGAGCGGGAAATCTGCGCCGCGCTGGGACCGGAGCTGCGCGCGCGCGGGCTGATCTTCGTCGGCATCGACGTGATCGGCGGCGAATGGCTGACCGAAATCAACGTCACCTCCCCGACCGGCATCGTCGCGATCGACCAAGGGTTTCAGCCGTTCATAGCCGAACCAGCGCCCGATCCAGTACCAGACCCAGTTGCCCAGTGTCGTCCCCGCGACCGCGAAAGCCAC
>PHEM01000102.1 GCA_002842935.1 Alphaproteobacteria bacterium HGW-Alphaproteobacteria-13
CACCATCCGTCAGCCTCCATGCTGACACCCTATGAATCACTCAAATATCCGCTTGGGAACCCCCTATTTGATGACACGCCCAAGTTCAGCATGACGAAGGAAAGGAGTGATGATTCACTCCAAATTCCTTGCCTGTTCGCAACGCTGCAATCGCAAAAAAGCCCCCTCTCCCGGCCGGGAGGAGAGCTTTTTTCCTTGAGCGCAGGAGGAAGCCCGCCTACGCCCCCTTCGCCAGGTCGAGCGCGATATCGACGATCATGTCCTCCTGCCCCCCGACCATCTTGCGGTTGCCGACTTCCGCTAAAATGGTGCGCGTGTCGATGCCATGCTCCTCGGCCGCCTTTTCCGCGTGGCGCAGGAAGGAGGAATAGACCCCCGCATAGCCCAGCGTCAGCGTCTCGCGATCGACGCGCACCGGCCGGTCCTGAAGCGGACGCACCAGATCCTCCGCCGCGTCCATCAGCGCATAGAGATCGCAGCCATGGTTCCAGCCTATGCGGTCGGCGGCGGCGATGAACACTTCCAGCGGCGCGTTGCCCGCGCCCGCGCCCATGCCCGCCAGGCTGGCATCGACGCGGATCGCCCCGTTCTGCACCGCGACGATGCTGTTCGCGACGCCAAGGCTGAGATTATGGTGCGCATGGACGCCGCGCTGCGTCTCCGGCTTCAGCACGCGGTCATAGGCCTGAAGCCGCGCGGCATATTCGTCCATGTTCAGCGCGCCGCCCGAATCGGTGACATAGACGCAGTGCGCGCCATAATCCTCCATCAGCTTCGCCTGCCGCGCCAGCGGTTCCGGCGCCGACATATGGCTCATCATCAGGAATCCCGACACGTCCATGCCCAGCCCCCGCGCCGCCTCGATATGCTGCTTCGCCACATCGGCCTCTGTGCAGTGCGTCGCGATGCGCACCGAGCGCACGCCCATCTCATAGGCGCGCTTCAGGTCGTGGACCGTGCCGATCCCCGGCAGCAGCAGCGTGGTCAGCACGCTGTGCTCCAGCACCTCGGCGACCGCGCCGATCCAGTCCCAGTCAGTATGGGCGCCAAAGCCGTAGTTGAAGCTCGACCCTTGCAGCCCGTCGCCGTGCGCGACCTCGATCGCATCGACTTTCGCGGCGTCGAGCGCCCGGGCGATCGCCTTGACATGGTCGAGACCATATTGGTGACGGATCGCGTGCATCCCGTCGCGCAGCGTGACGTCCTGGATGTACAGTTTTGTCTGGGTCGGATCAAAAGTCACGCCGCCATCCTTTCGGCAATACGTTCAGCGGTGCGCAGCGCAGCCGAGGTCATGATGTCGAGATTGCCCGCATAGGCCGGCAGATAATGGGCGGCCCCCTCGACCTCCAGGAATATGCTGACTTTCAGCCCCGTGAACTCGGTCTGTCCCAGCGTCTCCATCTCCGGGATGCGCAGCGGGCGGTTGGAGCCGAAATGCTCGAACTGCACGGCCTGCTTCAGCCGGTATCCGGGGACATAGCTCTGCACCTCCGCCACCATGGCGTGGATCGAGCGGGTGATCGCGTCGCGGTCGGCGTCGTCGCACAGGCAATAGACGGTGTCGCGCATGATCAGCGGCGGTTCGGCGGGGTTGAGGATGATGATCGCCTTGCCGCGCGCCGCGCCGCCGACGTCGCGGATCGCCCGGCTCGTCGTTTCCGTGAACTCGTCGATATTGGCGCGCGTGCCGGGACCCGCGCTCTTCGAGCTGATCGAGGCGACGATCTCGCCGTAATGGACTTTCGCGACGCGGTTGACGGCGGCGACGATGGGAATCGTCGCCTGTCCGCCGCACGTCACCATATTGACGTTGGCGGCGTCGAGATGCGCCTCGCCGTTGACGGGCGGGATCACATAGGGTCCGACCGCCGCGGGGGTCAGGTCAACCACGCGCTTGCCCGCCGCGACCAGCAATTCGCTGTGCCGTTGGTGCGCGCCCGCCGACGTCGCGTCAAAGACGATGCCGATCTCTTCGAACTCCGGCATCGTCATCAGCCCCTCGATTCCGTCCGCCGTGACCGGGACGCCCATCCGCGCCGCGCGCTGCAACCCGTCCGACTGCGGATCGATGCCGACGAAGGCGCTCATCTCCAGCGTCTTCGACAGCCGCATGATCTTGATCATCAGGTCGGTGCCGATATTGCCCGAACCGATGATCGCGACTTTGGTCTTGCCCATCTTCGCCGCCTTTCGTCCGTCAGTCTTTTGCATAGGTGAAGCGGCATTCGCCGATGCCGCCGACGATCGCGCGGACATGGTCGCCCGGATTCAGCGCGACCATCGGACCGAGCGCGCCCGTCAGCAGTATGTCGCCCGCCTTCAGCGGCTCGCCGCGCCCCGCAAGCGTCCGGGCGAGCCACGCCGCGGCATTGAGCGGGTGCCCAAGCGCCGCCGCCCCCGCGCCGAGCGAGGCGATCTCGCCATTGACTTCCATCACCATGCCCGCGCTGTAGAGGTCGAGACCGGCAAGCGGCAAGCCGCCGTCCGCCAGCACGAAAAAGGCCGACGAGCCATTGTCCGCCACCGTGTCGGCGAAGCTGATCTTCCAGTCGGCGATGCGGCTGTCGACGATCTCGATCGCGGTATGGACCGACGCGACTGCCGCCGCCACGGCTTCGGGCGTGGTCTCGGGATCGGGCAGGTCGGCGCCGAGCACGAAGGCGATCTCGGCCTCGGCCTTGGGCTGAAGGCATTGGTCCGCGCTCAGCGTGCCGCCGTCGGCGATCCGCATATCGTCGAACAGCACGCCGAAATCGGGCTGGTCCACGCCCAGTTGCAGTTGCACGGCCCTGGCGGTCAGCCCCGCCTTGCGGCCGACGATTGTCCGCCCCTCGCCTTGCCAATGGCGCGTGTTGATCGTCTGCACGGCATAAGCGCCCGCGATGTCCAGCGGGTCCAGCCCGTCGCGCAGCGGCGGCACCGCGCCCGCGGCATAGGCATCGCGCAACCGGCGCGCGAGATCGTCATGGCTTGTCGTCATCACCTTCTCCCTTGGCGGCAATTTATCCGAGCCTGCGGGGTTGCACTAGGCTGCCTTCCGGCTATTTTCTCGCATGATGAGAAAAGGGACGCCAAAGCTCAGCTCGCTGTCGCGCGCGCTCGCGATGCTGGAGGCGATCGTCGCCGATGCCGGCGTGCGCAGCGTCGCCGCCGTCGCGCGCGCGCAGGGCGTCCCCGTGGCGACGGCGCATCGGCAAGTGCGCTCGCTGGTCGAGCAAGGCTATCTCGCGCGCCACGGGCCGCGCTGCCATATCGCCGGACCGCGCCTGCTGCGGCTGACGGGCGCGCTCGACGCGGAAAAGGCGGTCACCGTCGCCGCCGCGCCCGTGCTGCACAGGCTCGCCGCCGGACTCGGCTGCGTGGTGCAGCTCGGCACGCTCGACGGCGACATGGTGACGTATCGGATCAAGGCCGGAAGCGGGGCGGAGGCGTTATTGACGCGCGTCGGGATGCAGCTGGAGGCTTATTGCTCGGGTCTCGGCAAAGTGCTGCTGGCCGCCCTGCCGGAGCGCGAGCGCGAGGATTATCTCGCCTCCGGTCCCTACCCCGCCCTGACCGCGCGGACGATCACCGACGCGGGCGCGCTGCGCGCCGAACTGACGCGCGTGGCAAAGCGGGGCCATGCGATCGACGACGGCGAAGTCGCCGACAGGCTCTATTGCATCGCCGTTCCGCTGTCCGTGGGCGACCGCGTCGTCGCGGCGCTGTCCGCGTCGCGCACGACCGCGCAGGCCGCGCCCGCCGCCGATGCCCGCGTCATCGCCGGCCTTACCGCCGCCGCCGCCGAAATCGGCGCGCTCGCCCGGCAAATGCTGGCGTCGGAAAGCGCCGCCGTTACTTGATCTACGCCAGATCCGCCGCGGTCGCGGCCAGCATCTCGTCGGTGATCTTGCCCCCGGCATAGGGCTGAAGCTGGACGAGGCTGATCGCCTTGAACATCTCATATTCGGGCATCGCGATCATGCCGGGGAAATGCTTTTCGATCACGGCCTTGCCCTGTTCGTCGGCGACGATGTCCTGCAACGGCGTGTCGAGCGTGAACCGGCCCTGCGCGGCGGGCGCACTCGTCGCTTCCGCCGGTGCCGCGGCGAGCGAGCCATTCTGCTGCGCCTGGGCCAAGGGGGGCGGCGACGAGCATCGCGGCGACAAGCATCGTCTTTCTCATTCCCGGTCTTCCTTTCCGAATTCCGCGATCATCCCATGGAAAAACAGGTTTTTCTTGCCGAGACGGTTTCTAAGATGCTGCCTTTCATGAAACTCCCCCTCCAGTTTATGTTGAAAGAGGCACCGACATATTGCCGGTGCCTCTCGACGCCGATCAGAATTCAGCACTCAATGCGACGCGGAAACGGCGGCCGATCATGTCGAAATAAAAGCCATAGGTGTCGAGAGGGCCGCTGCCGACGCCGGTGCCTCGCGCGGCCACCGAGGGAGCGCGGTTCGCCACATTGTCGACCGCGAACACCATCTTGATGCCCGGCAGCGCTTTCGGCGTGACGGTCGCGGACAGATCGACGTAGAAGGTGCCGTCGATATGATTGGTGCTGATCGTGGGATTGTTGGCCGTGTACAGCGGGCAATTGTTTTCGCACCCGATATAATTCACGTCATAAACGCCGTCGCTCACGCCCCGGCCGACAGCCGTCAGCGAGATCGGACCAGCGCTGTAGGTGGCCTGCATGCGATATTTCCAGTTGGGAACACCGCCTCTCAGTTCGCCGAGGCTGGAGTTGGGGACTGTAAGCCCGTTGTCCAGTTCCGACTTCAGATAATGGGTCGCCATCGCCCGAAGCGTCAAATCGCCCTTGCCGATCGGCACCCGGTATCCCAGCTCGAAATCGAGACCGCGAACCAGTCGCGCCTGGAAATTGACTGGCGTCCTGTTGATGACCGTGAGGACACCATTGGAGTCGCGTTCGATCTGGCTGCAAAGCAGTTGATCCCCACGATAACATTCGCCGAGGATATCCGCGAAGGACAGCGACGCGAGCACATCCTTCACACGGATGTCGAAATAATCGACCGATGCCGTCAAACCAGGCAGGAAGCGCGGTCGCAACACCACGCCGGCGGTGAAAGTATCGGCCTTTTCGGGCTTGAGGTTGAGATTGCCGCTCGTGACCTGAAAATAGGTCGTGGACGCGCCGCCACGGAACGGATCGTTGATCGATGCCGTCTGGGTCTGGCCTTCGGCATAAAGCTCGCTCAGATTGCCGGCGCGGATATCCCGGGAGCGCGTAAGGCGAACGCGGATGTCCTCGATCGGCGTGAAATTAAGTCCCACCTTCCACGTCGTGACATATCCCGACGAACTGTAGTCCGTCGCGCGCGCGGCAAGGTTGGCGTCCAGCATGTCCGCGACCAGCGGCACGGCCGCCTCGACATAGGCCTCCGTCACGGAATAGGCGCCGTTCAGCGGCTTGTAATTGCCCGCCCAATAGGCGTTGGTCAGCGAAAGATCGTCCACTTTGCTGCGGATCTTCTCACGCCGATGCTCGGCGCCCAGTGCGATGGAAACCGGACCGGCCCATGTCGCGAAAGGCTGGCCGCTGAGTGCGGCCGCGACCACGTCCTGCGTCAGCTTGCTGCGAAGCCAGGTGTTCCCGCGCACATAATTTATCGCCGCCTCCGACGCCGTTCCCGTACCCAGCATATTATAGGGCACGCATCCATTGTTCGGGTTGGTCAGCGTGGAACGGCACACGATCACGCCATTGGCGTCGCGCACGGCATCGATCGCCTGATCGTAGCGCGCCCTCACATAGGGAAAGGCCGAGTTGAAGATGTTGCTGACGTTGCGATTATAATAGGCATCCCATTTCCAGTCGGAACCCAACATGTCGAAGCTGCCGCTCGCCCCGACGACATAGCGCTGCTGCTTGCGCGTGGTTTCGGTGAGGATGCCGCCATAGTCGGCGTTCCAGGTCCCGACGTTCAGCGTATTCAGGCCAAGGTCCGTCATCCGGTCGACGATTTCCTGCGGGAGGAAGGCATTGTCGCGCTGGATCGTTATGCCGCCAAGCACGAAGGCCGGCGTGGAGTTCATCGACGTGTGCGTCCGGGCGAACGCCGCCTGCGCATAAAGTTTCACGGAGTCGCTGACATCGAAGCTCGCATAGCCGAAGACGCTCTGGCGCGAGACGCGCGGATCGATATCCTGCGGGCCGTTGCCGAAGTCCGTATATTGCCAGTCGCCGCCCACCACATAAGGGTCGCGGGCCAAGCCGGTGTTGAGCTGAGCCGGGGTGCCGCCCGGACCGAAATACAGTCCCTTGAGCGCCCCGGTGGTGACGATCGCTCCCGGCGCGGCCGTCGTGAACCCGGCTGGCGCGACAAGATAATAGGGCTGGCCGTTACCGACCGCATAGGACGGATTGAGCATCAGTTTCGCGCCCGTGTACCAGGGGCGCGGATAGCCCTTTATCCCTTGTTTGAAACTATGTTCCGCGCTGACCAGCACATGCCCCCGGCCATCCGCGAAGGAACTGCCTGCCGCAAAACCAAGCTTGTAATTCTCATCGTCTCCATAATTGGAGATACCGCCCTGAATCAGGGTTTTGATGCCTGTGAAGTCCTTGTCGAGCACGAAGTTCACCACACCCGCGACGGCGTCCGACCCATAGGCGGCCGATGCGCCGCCGGTCACGACGTCCACACGCTTGACCAGCATGTGCGGCAGGAAGTTGACGTCGACAAGTCCCGTAAGCGTGGCGGCCGGCACACGCTTGCCGTCCAGCAGCACCAAGGTGCGGACCGAGCCTAGATCGCGCAGGTTGAGCGAATTGATGCCCGTGCCGCCGTTGCTGATCTGGCCGCCCTGTGTCTGCGGATTCTCGCTCGTTCCCATTCCGGGAAGCTGATTCACCAGATCGGCGATATTTTCCGGGGCAGACGCCTCAAGTTCGGCGGCGCCCAGGACGCTGACGGGCGTCGGCGCATCATAACCGTCCCGCATGATCCGCGAGCCGGTCACGACGATTTCGCTGGCGGATGCGGATCTCACAGAATCGCCCAATTCGCCTTGCGCCCATGCTGGAGCGGCCAGCATCGTGCTGCCGCTCAACAGGGCAAGCAGGCTTATTCCCTTGGAAAAAATTGATTTCTTTCCGGCGAAAATCTCTAATGCACTGTCTTTCATGACAACCCCCTTGCCTTTGGCACCAATGAAATTTCTCTATGGCCGAACTATATGACATGGTTGTTACCATCAATCGTTGATTGATACAACTGTTGATTTTTACGGCTCGTTCATGTTGGGGGGACCGGACAGGCGCTGCGTCCTGTTCCGGAAAAGGATGGAGTTGATGGCGACTACCGCAATGTCAGATCAGACCGTGGATTTCGGTTTCCTGACGGACCATGTGATTCATCACTATCGCCTGCTCAACCTTGAGCTGACGCGGCTCCATGCGAAGCTGTTCAAGGACACGCCCATGCAGAAAGGCGTCGGCAAGATGACCGCGATGACGTTGCTGGAACTCAATCCCGGCCTGACGCAGGCCACGATCGCCAGGTCGATCAACAAGGACAAGGCCGCCATCGCGCGGATCATCGACGAGCTTGTCCGGGAAGGCTTCATCAACCGGGATATCTCGCCGGAGGAGCGGCGCTCCTATTCGCTCACGCTCACGGAACAGGGGCATGCCGAATTCGCCCGCTTCACGGAACTCAGCAAGGCGTGCGAAGCCGCTTTCACGGAAGGACTCACGCAGGCGGAGCGCGACCAGCTTCTGCATCTTTTGCGTAAGCTGCGGAAAATCCACACGCCGGACATGATCGGGATCGCCTGAGGATCAAGAGCCGCCCCGGCTCACAGCACATTCTGGGGAGCGGCAAAATAGCGATGGCGGAAGCGGCCCGGGTCGAATGCGTCGAGCGCGATCGTGGTCGACCCGCGATCGATCAGTTCCGCGACGCTGTCCCCCACACCCAGCGAGAGACCGAAGCCATGGCCGCTCATCCCGGTCGCGACGACGAGTCCCGGCAGCGTCTCGCCGATCACGGGAATGCCATCGGGCGTCAGATCCACACGGCATGCCCAGCTGTCGACGAGCCGGATGGGCGGGTCGAATTGAAAGTCCGTCCGGGCAAAGCGCGTCCCTTTTTCCAGTTCCGCCACATTCGGCGGAACATGCGGGACCCGTATCTCGGAATAGCGTGCCGGGTCGGAGCTGAGATAGGCCGAACTCCAGCGGTTGTTCTCGAAAAATCGTCCGTTCACGCCGATCGAGACGCCGCGGCGATTCATCAGATAGGTCGGCAGGAAGCGTCCCGCGACGCGAAGCGAACGGGACGTGAGTTCGAAGTCCGCCGCCCGCGTCATGCCGAGCGCGATCGTCAACCCGCCGTCGTGGCGCGGGCGGACCAGAACATCCGGCGTCCAGGACGGAATGGTCATCCCGTGGTCGAACGGCGCGGTTCGCCCGACCGAGATCTTGAGGTCGCTTTGCGGAACGAACACGCCATAACGCTTCAGGAAGATATAGCTCCACAGGCCCGCCGCGACGACGACGGTCCGGGCCTTCACATCGAATTTCTCCGTGACGAGTCCCGTGACGCGGCCGCCCGAAAGCTCCAGTTCCTGCACATGGCAGTTTTCATGGACCTCTGCGCCCTTACGGCGCAAGGCGGCGGCGATCGCCGGGGCGGCCAGTTCCGGCTCCGCCCGTGCATCGGTCGGCGTATATAGCGCGCCGAGGAAGCCCCGGCGAATCCGCGGACAGACGTCCTGAAGACGCCCGTTCGTCAAAATCTCGCTGCCGACGCCGAATTCCTTCGCCACCGCCAGCCAGCTGTGCATCGCGGCCAGCTTCGCCTCGTCGCCCGCGACCGCAAGATTGCCCGCGACGGTGAACCCCGTCTCGCCCTCGATCTGCTTGTCGATGTCGCGCCATAGATCGAGGCTGCGCTTGATCAGCGGCATTTCGCGTTCGTCGCGGCCCTGCTTGCGCACAAAGCCCGAGTTGCGCCCCGATTGCTCGCCCGCGACCGTCCCCTTCTCGAACAGCGCGACGCTGAGTCCGCGCTGCGTCAGGTACCAGGCCGTCGCGCATCCGATGATCCCGCCCCCGACGATGGCGACGTCCACTGCAATCTTCTTTCTCATATCGCGTTTTCTGACCTTGAGAGTTGGGTTGCCGTCGGCAGGCCGCGCAGCGGTCAGGTATAGGCGTTCGGCGCAAGCCGCCCGCTCCCCTGCCCGAACGCACTGCGAAGCGCCTCTTGCAAAGCGCGTACAGGATGATAGATGATTGTGTCAACAGTTGTTTGACATAACGAATCTGTGAACCAAGGAGATGGCATGAATGACTGGTGATCGGCCTTGGTGCTCGGCGTCGTGGTGTTTGCTATGGTGTTGGGCGAGGCGGATAGGTTGCAGGCTGGA